>NZ_CEYXRG010000005.1:219016-243633 GCF_982940295.1 Leisingera sp. | reverse complement strand
CAGCGGCTTGTTGTTGACGCGCCAGTCTTCAAACACAATCGAACATGGCCTGAAGGGGCAGACCTGCCCCTTCAGGCCTTCTCAGCAAACTGAAACCGCCGCGCGCCAGCGCGGCGCCAGGCCCAACAGGCGGAAATCATCTTTGATGATTGAACACCTGGCGGGAGCCCCCCTGTTTCGGAGACTACCAGCGCTTCAAAGCGTCTTCGTCGGCTTCCTTGGCGGCCACCCAGTCCGAGCCGCCGCTGGCAAGAATTTCCTTCTTCCAGAACGGTGCGCGGGATTTCAGGTAGTCCATCAGGTACTCCGCCGCCTCAAACGCGTCCTTGCGATGGCGTGCCGCGGTAGCCACCATCATGATGCGCTCACCCGGGGTCAGGCGGCCATGCCGGTGGATGACCAGCGCATCGGCCAGCGACCAGCGTTTCACAGCCTTCTCAGCGATGGAAGTCAGCGCCTTTTCGGTCATGCCGGGATAATGCTCGATCTCCATCGCGGCCAGCCCGCCCTGATCGGCATCGCGGACCACGCCGGTGAAGGTCACCACCGCGCCCGCGCCCGCAACGCCAGCGGCGAAGGCATCGCTTTCGGCGCCCAGCTCAAACGGTGCTTCCTGAACGGCAATCCGCATCGCCTCAGCCCCCTGTCATCGGCGGGAAGAACGCCACCTCTCGCACCCCGGCAAGCGGAGCGTCGAACTCCGACAGCTCCTGGTCCAGCGCCACCCGCAAGGCGGACAGGTCCGCAAAGGCGGCAGCATAACGCTCTTCCCGCGCGCGCAGTTCTTCGACCAGATCCGACACCGTGGCGGCGGAGGTTTCCACCTGTTCGCGCGGCAGGCCGATGCGTTCGCGCACCCAAGCGAAATAGAGAATGTCCATCAATGTGCCTCCTTCAGATGCGGCATCGCCTTGCGCAGGTAATCCAGTCCAGTCAGTGCGGTCAGACCCGCCGCGATCCACAGCAGCCACAAGCCGATGCGGCCGGTCCAGAACACCCCGGCCTCCTTCCAGCGCAGCCCGAACAGGTCCTCCAGCTCGCCGGCGATGATCTGGGTGTAGATCTGATCATCCATGCCAAAAGAGGACATCACCAGGTAATGCTCAAAGATTCCTTGTGAAAACAGCGTGGCGATGGCGAGCATCTGTGCGGTGGTTTTCCACTTGGCCAGTTTGGTGACCTTGAGCGTGCCAGCCGTGTCACCAAGATATTCGCGCAGGCCTGAGACGAACACCTCGCGGAACAGGATCACGGTAGCGGGCAGCACCAGCCAGGGGGTCCAGTGCTCAGCCGAGTAGCCCACCAGGATCATCAGCGCGATCACCACCATCGCCTTGTCGGCGATCGGGTCCAGCATCGCGCCCATTTTGGTCTCCTGCTTCCAGGCCCGGGCCAGGTAGCCGTCAAACCAGTCCGTCACCGCAGCGGTGATGAACAACAGCAGCGCGAACCAGTCCGCGTAGGGCCGCGAGAAGTAGAGGAACATCACCGCAAGGCCGGGCGCAGCGACGAGCCGCAGCAGGGTGAGGATATTCGGCAGGGTCCATTTCATGCGGGCACATTATCCGGCTGGCTGGCGCGTGGGAAGCGGATGGCAGACAAAAATCCGCCCCGCGGGGGCGGAGGCCTCCGGCGGGGATATTTTGGGCCAGATGAGCAAGGGAGTGCGCCGGTTTTCAAGGGGTTATCTCAACTGCTGCCGTGGAAATGATCGTAGATACGTTCTGCCAGCGCCTCGGAGATGCCGTCCACCGCCTTGAGATCCGCCAGGTTGGCGCGGCTTACTGCCTTGGCGCTGCCGAAATGGGCCAGCAGCGCACGTTTGCGCGAGGCGCCGACGCCGGGCACCTCATCAAGCGGCGTGGCGCTTACGGCCTTGGCGCGTTTGGCGCGGTGTGTGCCGATGGCAAAACGGTGCGCCTCGTCGCGCATCCGCTGGATGAAATAGAGCACCGGATCATTGCGCTGCAGGGCAAACACAGGCGCGCCGGGGCGGTAGAACTCCTCCTTGCCGTGGTCGCGGTCGACGCCCTTGGCCACCCCCACCATCGGGATGTCCTGCACGCCGTGCTCCGCCATGATCTCTGCCACGGCCGAAACCTGACCGGCACCGCCGTCGATCAGCAAGAGATCCGGCCACAGGCCCTTGTCCCGGTCCGGGTCCTCTTTCAAGAGACGCGAGAAGCGGCGATTCAGAACCTCTTTCATCATCCCAAAGTCATCGCCCGGCACCAGGTCGTCGCCCTTGATGTTGAACTTGCGGTAGGCGTTTTTCATGAAGCCCTCCGGCCCCATCACAATCATGCCGCCCACCGCATTGGTGCCCTGGATATGGGAGTTGTCGTAGACCTCGATCCGCTGCGGCGGGCCTTCCAGCCCGAATGCCTCCGCCAGCCCGCGCAAGAGCTTGGCCTGGGTTGCGCTTTCGGCCATGCGGCGGGCCAGGCTTTCGCGGGCGTTGCGCACGGCAAAAGCCACCAGTTCGGTCTTTTCGCCGCGCTGGGGCACCAGCAGCTCAACCTTGCGGTCTGCCTTCTCGCTCAGCGCCCGCTCCATCAGATCCGCGTTTTCAATACCGTCGGACAGGATCAGCTGCCGTGGCGGCTCCTTGTTGCCGTAGAACTGGCCGAGGAACGCCTCCATGATTTCTGCCGGGCTGTTGTCGGCGTCCACCCGCGGATAGAAATCCTGGTTGCCCCAGTTCTGGTTGGCGCGGATGAAGAACACCTGCACGCAGGCCTGGCCGCCC
Organism: Leisingera sp.; assembly: GCF_982940295.1. NCBI lineage: Bacteria > Pseudomonadati > Pseudomonadota > Alphaproteobacteria > Rhodobacterales > Roseobacteraceae > Leisingera > Leisingera sp. Next base: position 240,884 of record NZ_CEYXRG010000005.1, on the reverse strand, counting down.
TCCATATGCAGGCCGATCACATCCGCCTCAGCGACGCCGCGCGGGTTGATCCCTTGGGACGTCTGCACCTGGGTCAGCGCCTTGATCCGGTCGCGCAGCGCGGCGGCGCGCTCGAACTCCATCGCCTCGGAGGCGGCCATCATCTGTTCTGCCAGCTCTTCCTGAACTTTTGTCGAGCGGCCGGACAGGAAGCGTTCGGCATCACGCACGCTGGCGGCATAGTCCGCTTCGGAGATCATCCCGGTACAGGGCGCCGAGCAGCGCTTGATCTGGTACTGCAGGCACGGGCGCGTGCGGGTCTCGAACATCGAATCCGAGCAGTTGCGCAGCAGGAACGCCTTTTGAAGCTGGTTCAGCGTACGGTTCACTGCGCCGGCGCTGGCGAAGGGGCCGAAATAGCTGCCCTTCTGCTTGCGGGCGCCGCGGTGCTTCTTAATCTGCGGAAAATCGTGATCCTTGGCCACCAGGATATTGGGGAAGCTTTTGTCGTCGCGCAGCAGCACGTTGTACTTGGGCTTCAGCTGCTTGATCAGGTTCTGCTCCAGAAGCAGCGCCTCGGTCTCGGTCCGGGTGGTCAGGAACATCATCGAGGCGGTGAGCGCGATCATCCGCTCGATCCGCGGGCTGTTGCCGGGACGGGTATAGTTCGAAACCCGCGCCTTGAGGTTGCGCGCCTTGCCCACATAAAGCACCCGGCTGTCGGCATCCAGCATCCGGTAGACCCCTGGAGATGCGTCCAAAGTCTTCACGTAATCCTGGATCACGGCATAGCCGGTTCTAGGCTTGCTGGCGGTCGAATCCGGGGATGTTTCGGCAGGCTGGTCGTTCATGCGCTCAGACATATGATTCCCCGCCTCCGGCTGCAATGTTTGCCTGTCCGGATCAAGAGCGGGAAAATCCACGGAAGCTGTGGATAACTACGGAGATATCTTTGGGCTATCCCGCGTTTTTCCTTATTTCAGACTGGTTTTAGACGAATGCTTAATAATTAGGCACATTGTTAAGGCTCTGATTTGGTGCGTTATTTTTCAACGCCCCTGTCAAGGTTCTGAAAATAAAGGCACTTTTGTAACGTTTCCGCGACGGCATGTGCGCCGGTGCAAAACTTGCAGGGGAAGCAACAGTTTTAGACCGGTATGCGTCACTCCAGCCCATCGCTGTCCGGGGTCTGCCAGGCCAGGTGCTGGCCGCCATCCACGCAGATCATCTGGCCGGTCACTGCCCTTGCCTGCAGCAAATAGGCCAGCGCCGCCGTGACATCTTCCGCATCAGCGCCGCGCTGCAGGATTGTGGCCTGACGCTGGCGGGCAAACTGGCCGGCGCTCTGCCGCGGCCCCTGAAGGGTCGGGCCCGGGCCGATAGCGTTGACGCGGATCTGCGGAGCCAGCGCCTGTGCCGCGGTGCGGGTCAGAGTCCAGAGCGCCGATTTCGCCAGGGTGTAGCTCATGAAGTCCGGCGTCAGCTTGCGCACCCGCTGATCGATCATGTTGACCGCCAGTCCCCAGGCGCGCGGCTCGCCGCGGGCGTCCCGCTCCAGCGGCACGTCCTGCGCCGCCATCGCCTGAAGCAGCACAAAAGGGGCCCGCAGGTTACTGTTCAGGTGGCGGTCCCAGCTGTCCCGTGTGGCGCTGGCCAGCGTGTCATGCTCGAACACCGAAGCATTGTTGACCAGACATGTGACAGGCCCGCCCAGCGCCTCTGCCGCGCGCGGAAGCAGCGCCTGGGCCTGGCCATCATCCAGGAGGTCCGCTTGCAGCAACACCGCCTGGCGGCCCATAGCGCGGATTTCACCGGCAGTATCTTCGGCGTCCTGCGCGGAGGTTGCGTAGTGAACGGCAACGTCATGGCCGCGGGCCGCCAGCTCCAAGGCCATTGCCCGGCCCAGCCGCCTGCCCGCTCCGGTCACCAATGCCCGCATCTGCACCTCCCTGCTGCCGTTGCCGGCATAGAGTTAGAACAGGACGGACATATAAGCCAGATAAAGCGCGCTGAGAATGACGCCCCAGATCCGGGTGATGTCCTGCTTGAAGAAGACGAAGGGGATCAGCAGCAGCGAGGCCGAAAGCATCACCCAGAGGTCGAATTGCAGGAACTCCGGATCGACACTGATCGGGCCGACAAAGGTCGCAATGCCGATGATGGCCAAAAGGTTGAACATGTTGGAGCCGATCACGTTGCCCAGCGCCACATCCGCCTGGCGGCGCAACGCGGCCATCACGGTGGTGGCCAGTTCCGGCAGCGAGGTGCCTATCGCCACCAAAGTCAGGCCGATCACGGTTTCGCTGATGCCGTACAGGCGGGCGATGATCGAGGCGTTGTCGACCAGAAGATCAGCGCCCAGCGGCAGGCCGACCAGGCCCAGCAGCAGATAGGTGCCGACGCGCCAATAGGGCATGTCCGGGTCAGCCTCTTCAATCTCCTCCAGGTCCGGATCCCCAGCGCAGCTGTTGCCATTACCATTGCCGTTGCGGCGATGGTTGCGGGCGTCGCGGAACGCCACGCCCAGCACACCGGCCAGCGCGGTCAGCAGGATCAGGCCCGACCAGTAGGTGAAGGTGCCGCTGAAGGCGAGGCCGATGAACAGGACCGAGGCCCCCAGCATGAAGACATAATTCCTGCGGGTGCTGCATTCGCTGGTGTGCAGCGCCCGCAAAAGTGCGGGGATGCCAAGCACCAGCAGGATATTGGCAGTGTTGGAGCCGACCACATTGCCCATCGCAATACCGTCGGCCCCCTCGTAGACCGCATTGATCGCAATCAGGAGTTCCGGCGCCGAAGTGCCAAAGGCGACAATGGTCAGGCTGACGATCAGCGCAGGCACCCCCAGCCGCAGGCTGAGGTTCACCGCACCGCGCACCAGTGCGTCGCCCGCCAGCAGCAGGATCACCAAACCAAGCGCCGAATACAGCCATGGCATCATTTGCCACGATCTCCTTTTTTACAGGCGCACGGCCCCTTGCCGATCTTGAAACGGCCGCAGGACGGGCAGCGCCTGGAATTCAGTTGCTTCTGGCCGGGAAACCGCAGCTTGCCGAACATCGCAAGCACGGCCATCACCGCCAGGAAGAGGGCTACGATCTTGAACAGCACGTTAGAGCCCGAAACGCGCGTATTCGGCACGTTCTTCGATCCCGGCCAGCGCGTCCTGCGCAACCTGCATCCCGAAGCGGCTCCAGAACGGCTTCTTCAGCCCGTAGCGGCGGAAGCGGACCTTCTCACCATAGCGTTCCTGCATCTTCGGCTTCAGGTGTCCGATACCGTCGATCAGCCCCAGCTCCTCAGCCCGCCGCGCCAGCCAGATTTCGCCAGTGAACAGGTTCTCATCCGTTTTCAGCTTGGTGCCGCGGCGTTCGGTGACATGGTCGATGAAATTGGCGTGGATGTCGTTCAGGATCACCTTGAGACGCTGCACGTCTTCGGGGTTTTCCGGCCGGAACGGGTCCAGCATGGATTTGCTTTCCCCAGCGGTATAGACGCGGCGCTCCACGCCCTGGCGGGCCAGCAGCACATGGGCGCCAAAACCAGCAGAGATCACTCCGACCGAGCCGAGCACCGAGCTGGCATCGGCCCAGATCTCATCCGCAGCAGCCGCCAGCCAGTAGCCGCCGGAGGCCGCGACATCCTCGACAAAGGCAAAGACCGGGATGTCCAGCTCTTCCGCCAGGCGGCGGATGCGGGCACCGATCAGCGAGCTTTGCACCGGCGAGCCGCCGGGGGAATTGATCTCCAGCGCGACGGCGGCGGGCTTGCCCTTGCGGAAGGCACGCTCCAGGATCGGGGCCAGAGCGGCGTCGCTGAGCGATCCGCGGCCGGGCATTCCGATGGCACCATTCAGGCGCACTACCGCCACCAGCGGCTGTCTTTTCAGGAAAGGCAGGCGAAATCTCATGGCGCCGATGTAGAGGGCCGCCCGGGGTGAAACAAGGTGCGCTGCCCGGGGATTTACGGTGAAACGCAAAAACCGCACTTCCGCGGGCATAAATGCAACGCTGATTTACATCGGGTTAACACCGCCGGCAGCTCTCCCGCCCGTCAGGTCAGCAGCTTGCAGCTGCAGCCTTCCCGTTGGGCCGGGCGCCGCGCTGGCGCGCGGCGCGGCGCATGACACCAGCCAGGAGCGCAACACCGAGCACGCGCAGCGTGCCGGGCCCAACCGGGAGGGGCGCCCTCCGGGCGTCCTGAGCGGGCGGGAGCCCTCCCCTGCTGCGCTGCGCGCCGGATCAGGCCCGGATGCGCCAGCCGGTTTTGAAGATCCACCAGATCACCGCCATACAGGCGAGGGTAAAGCCGCCAATGGCACAGAGGCTCAACAGCACCGGCACATCGGCCTGGCCGAAGAACGCCCAGCGGAAGCCCGACACCAGATAGACCACCGGGTTGAACAGGGTGATGGTCTGCCACACCGGCGGCAGCATCGAAATCGAGTAGAACGAGCCGCCCAGGAACACCAGCGGCGTCACCACCAAGAGCGGCACCAGCTGGAGCTGCTCGAAATTCCCCGCCCAGATGCCGATGATGAATCCCATCAGCGAGAAGCTGAGGCAGGTCAGCACCAGGAAGGCCACCATCGCGACGGGGTGCTGCACCGATAGATCCACGAACAGCGAAGCGGTACACAGGATCACCACACCGATGAACAGCGACTTGGTGGCCGCCGCCCCGACGAAGCCCGCGACAACTTCCAGGAAGTTGATGGGCGCTGACAGGATTTCATAGATGTTGCCGATGAATTTCGGGAAATAGATCCCGAAGGAGGCGTTGGAAATGCTCTGGGTGATCACCGACAGCATCACCAGCCCTGGCACGATGAAAGCGCCGTATTCGACCCCGTCGACCTCCTGGATCCGGCTGCCGATGGCGCTGCCGAACACCACGAAATACAGCGAGGTGGACAGCACCGGCGAGATGAAGCTTTGCATAAAAGTGCGCCAAAAGCGCGCCATTTCGGCCTTGTAGATGGTGGCTACCGCGGTCCAGTTCATGATGCGCCTCCCGATGCTGAGGCCTTTGCCGCCGGCCCGCCGGAGACAAGGCCGACAAAGATATCTTCCAGGCTGGACTCACGCGTCTGCACATCCGCCAGCACCAGCCCGGCCTGGGCCACATCGTTCAGCAGCGTTGTGATCCCGGTCCGTTCCGCCCGCGTGTCATAGGTGTAAAGCAGCCCGCCGCCGCCATTGACCAGCTGCAGATTGTGCTGCGACAGCACCTCCGGGATCTCCCTGACCGGCTCGGTCAGCTGCACTTCCAGTTGCTTCTGCCCCATCCGGGCCATCAGCCGGTCTTTCTCCTCGACCAGCAGCAGCTCGCCGCCAGTGATGACGCCGATCCGGTCGGCAATCGCCTCGGCCTCTTCGATGTAGTGCGTTGTAAGGATGATGGTTACCCCGTCCGCCTTCAGCTCGCGGACGATCTCCCACATATCCTTGCGCAGCTCCACGTCGACACCCGCTGTGGGTTCGTCCAGAAACAGGACGCGCGGCTCGTGCGCCAGCGCCTTGGCGATCAGCACCCGCCGCTTCATGCCGCCCGAAAGATCCATGATGCGGCTGTCCCGCTTGTCCCACAGCGACAGCTTTCGCAAGGTTTCCTCGACCAGGTCCGGATTGGCCGCCTTGCCGAACAGACCGCGGGAGAAAGTGACCGTGTCCAGCACCTTGGTAAACGGCTCCAGGGTGATCTCCTGCGGCACCAGCCCGATCAGCGCCCGTGCTGCGCGGAACTGGGAAACATTGTCGAAACCGCCCACGCTGACGCGGCCTGAGGATGCGGTGGTGATGCCGCAAACAGTTGAAATCAAGGTGGTCTTCCCGGCGCCATTGGGGCCGAGAAGAGCCAGGATCTCGCCCTCCTCGATATCTAGCGAGACGCCTTTCAGCGCCTCGAAACCGCCGTCGTAAACTTTGCGCAGATCGCGGATGGACAGGATGGCCGGCATGGTGCCTCCGGGATGGTCTCAAATCCCGGCCACCCTAGCGGCGGCGTGCCGCATCTGCCAGCCCTGTGGCGCAGATTGGGCCGCAGATTGGCCTGTGCGCCTGCGCAGAGAGCGGCTGTTTTCAGCCGCGGCCCGTCACCCTGCTGAGCCAGCCTTTCTTCTCGCCCTCGTCCGGTGCATCGCCGCCCTCGCCCGTTTCTTCCGGCGCCAGGTGGGCCTGCAGGTTGGCAAAAAACTGGTCCGCCATCTTTTTGGCAAAACCGTCGATGATGCGGCTGCCGAGCTGTGCCAGCTTGCCGCCGACTTTGGCGTCTACGTCATACGACAACAGCGTTCCGGTCTCCGAAGGCGCCAAAGTTACTGTGGCACCGCCCTTGGCAAAGCCGGCCGCCCCGCCCTTGCCTTCGCCGCTAATGGTGAGCTTCTCGTTCTCCACCATATCCGAAAGGGTGACCTGCCCCTTGAAGGTGGCTTTGACCGGGCCGACCTTCTGAGTGACGGCGGCCTCGAAGCCCTCTTCCGGCGTGCCTTTCACGTCCTGTGCGCCAGGCACGCAGGCCTGCAGCACCTCAGGGGTCAGCAGTGCCGCATAGACGGTTGCCGGATCGGCGGCGATTTCCTTCTGGTCACTCATCTGCATAGGCTGGGCCTCCCTGATACGGCGTTGCTGTTGCCTTCAGACCTAGCCGTCCAGCCTCCGCCTGCCAAGCCACAAAGGCCGCAGGCCAGGCGCGGCAGCGCCGGAGCCCTGCTCCCGCCGGCGCTGCCGTTACGTCAACCCGAGCAATTTTATCTTGATATCAAGATTTACAATATCTATCTCGACATCAAGATAAAAAGGAGCACTCCAATGAAGATCATCATTTTCGGCGCCACCGGCGATGTGGGCAGCGCAGCAGTCAAAGCCGCAACACACCGCGGCCACCAAGTCACTGCCGTGTCCCGGAACCCATCGGCCCTCACGGCAACCAGCCCTCTGGTCACTCCGCTGCCGCTGGATCTGCTGGCGAACCCGAAAGCCGCGGCCGGCGCCGCAGAGGGTCACGATCTCGTCATTAGCGCCCTGCGGCCGCCCGCCGGCCGTGAGTCCGACCTGATACCGCTGACCCGCGCCGCGGTGCAGGCGGCACGGACCGCGAGCATTCCCGTCCTGGTCACTGGCGGTGCCGCGCTGCTGAAGCTGGCGGATGGCAGCGGCCACACGGTACTGAGCGCGCCGGGTTTCCTGCCGGAGAGCTCACGCCTTATTGCGGAGGCCTGCGCGGAGCAGGACGCGCTGCTGGAAGCAGAGACCGGAACGGAATGGACCTGTCTGCGCCCGCCTGCACTGCTGACAGAGGGGCCGCAAACCGGCCAGTACATTTTTGGCACCGACACGCTGCTGACCGACGATGCGGGCGTCTCTCAGATCTCCTTTGCCGATTTCGGCGCGGCATTGCTGGACCTGGCCGAAAACCCGCGCGACGGCCGCCAGAAACTGACAGTCGCCTGGGGCACTCCCGCCCCCGCCCTGGCGGCCGGCTGACGCCAGGCCTTGGCCGGCGTTGGGCCGGGCAGCGCGCTCCGCGCGCTGCGGTCGCGCCGGAAAAATCCGCCTCCCGGGGCTGAGAGAAAGCCCGCTCCAGAGAGGCACCGCGCCGTGCATCAGCACGGCGCCGGGCCCAAGGCTTTGCCTTGCATCCGCGATGCATGGCAGCGGCGCGGGAGTACCACCCTGCTCCGGTCAGCGATTGCGTCTTGGGAGTTCCTCGTTGGCAGTCCAGTCGTACGTGCCGTGATCCCGCTCCTGCACCGCCTGCTTCCAGCCTGCCTCTTCCGCCCGCGCCTTGAAATTCAGCCCCTCCGGCGAGTGCCGGGTGATGCCGTCAAAGATCGTTGCCAGCCGCTGGGTCTGCATCAGCCCGGTCTGCTCGATCGCCTGATTGATCACCAGCTTCTGCATCGCCAGCTGATTCACGGGCACCGTGGCCATCCGCGCCGCCATTTCCTCAACCGCATCGTCCAGCTGTTCCGCAGGCACCGCTTTCAGCACCAGCCCCATTTCCGCCGCCTCTTTGCCGCTGATCCGGTCGCCGGTGAACAGCATCCGCTTGGCACGCTCCGCGCCCAGCCGGTAGACCCACATCGCCGTCGTCGGACAGCCCCAGACGCGCGCGGGCATGTAGCCGATCTCCGCATCCTCGGCCATGATCGTCAGGTCCGCACACAGGGCAATGTCCGACCCGCCCGCCACCGCAAAGCCGTGCACCTTGCAGATCACCGGCTTGGCCGCCCGCCACAGGGACATGAACGCCTGGGTGTTCTCCCACATGAATCGGTAGTCTTTGATGGGGTCCCAGGGCATCGGCTGGGTCACCTCGCCGCTGCCGTTCCCTTCGGCGTAATAAGTTAGGTCATAGCCCGCGCAGAACCCTCTGCCCGCGCCGGACAGCACCATCACATGCACCTGCGGGTCCGCATCCGCCTGCGCCACCGCCGCGGCCAGCTCCCGCGGCATCTCGTCATTGATGGCATTCATCACCCCGGGCCGGTTCAGCGTGATGCGCGCGATCCGGCCGTCTTTCTCATACAGGACTGTCTGCATGGGTTTCCTCCTCTGCTGCGCAAAGGAGACCACAGGCCGCACGCCCCGCATAGCCGGGCCGACGCAGCGTCAGCCAGCCAGGCGGCAGCCTGTCAGTATGGCAACCCGACGTAATTCTCCGCCAGCGACGCCTGCGCCGCATCCGAGGAGAACAGATAGTCCAAATCCGCCCGCTGCAGCCGCAGATCCGTTTCGCTGCCCTCCGGAGCCCGGTGCAGCAGATTGGTCATCCACCAGCTGAACCGCTCCGCCTTCCAGACCCGCGCCAGCGCTTTTTCCGAATAGGCATCAAGCCCCGCGCTTTCGCCTTTCAGATAGTGATCCAGGAACCCGTGGTAGAGATAATGGATATCCGAGGCCGCCAGGTTCAGCCCCTTGGCGCCGGTGGGCGGCACGATATGGGCCGCGTCCCCCGCCAGGAACAGATTGCCGTAACGCATAGGCTCCGCCACGAAGCTGCGCAGGGGCGCGATGGATTTCTCGATCGACGGGCCGGTCTGCAGGCCAGCCGCGACCTCTTCCGGCAGGCGGCGCTTCAGCTCCTCCCAGAAAGCCTCGTCGCTCCAATCCTCCACCCGGTCGGTCAACGGCACCTGGATGTAATAGCGGCTCAGCACCCGGCTACGCAGCGAGCAAAGGGCAAAGCCGCGTTCATGGCGGGCATAGATCAGCTCCTCCGCCACCGGAGGCGTTTCCGACAGAACCCCAAGCCAGCCAAAGGGATAGACCTTCTCATATTCCTTCAGCACGTCCGAGGGGATCGACTTGCGGCTGACCCCGTGGAAGCCATCGGCGCCGACGATGAAGTCGCACTCGGCCCGCTGCGCCTCTCCGCCCTGCTCCCAAGTCACGTGAGGACGGGTCTCAGTCAGCGCATGGGGCTGCACATTCTGCGCTTCATGGATCACCTCCCCGCCCATGGCATCGCGCGCTTCATAGAGGTCACGTGTCACTTCGGTCTGGCCGTACACCATCACCGTCTCGCCGCCGGTGTGTTTGGCCAGGTCGATCCGGTCCAACTGCCCCTGATGGGCAATATGGAAGCCCTCGTGGATCTCGCCCTCCCGGTCCATGCGTTCGCCGCAGCCCGCTTCGCGCATCAGATTGACGAAACCATGCTCCAGCACGCCTGCCCGGATCCGGCCCAGCACGTGCGCCCGCGTGTGCTTCTCCAGCACGATCGAGCTGATCCCCTTGCGGTGCAAAAGCTGCGACAGCAGCAGCCCCGAAGGGCCGCCGCCGATGATGACAACCTGCGTCTGATGCGTGGACATGCGCGTTCCCCATGATCGTTTGGTGTTTTCGTGCGAGGGGAAGTATGCGCCGCCGCGGCAAGTTTGCGAATGGACCAAGCGCGCCATTTCTTGTATATATCGCACATGAATTCCTCAGCCCGCATCGATAGCTACAACCTGTTTGGCGAAACCGCTGAATTGGCAGATGTGCTGCATATCGAGACAATTCGCGCCAGATCGGAGCTTCATGACTGGGAATTGCTGCCGCATCGGCACGCGAGACTGCAACAGCTGCTGGTGCTGATCAGCGGGGAAGGAGAGGCTGATCTTGACGGAAACAAACATGGGCTGGCTCCGCCCTGCCTGATCAATGTGCCCCGCGGCGTGGTGCATGGGTTCCGGTTCGGCAGCGGTACCGGCGGCTGGGTGATTACCCTGACCTCCGATCTGCTGGACCAGAACCTGACACCCGGCGAAGGGGTGCGTGCGCTGCTGGATCTGCCTGCTGTCCTGCCGCTGCCGGACGGCCTTCAGGGTCTGGCAGAGCAGCTTTTCAGCGAATATGGCCGCCGGGACTTTGGCCGGGCGCAGATGCTGCGCGGGCTGGCGCTTTCGCTCACCGCAGCGGCCGCGCGTGCCATTGCCGCCAGCCATGACGCTTCTGCGCAAGCGCAGCACAGCACGCTGTTCGCCCGCTTCGAGGCGCTGGTTGAGCGCGACTTCCGCCTGCGCCGCCCGCTGGCGGAATATGCGGATGAGCTGGCGGTATCCTCGACCCATCTGAACCGGATCACCCACCAAGCCACCGGCCAGCCGGCCTCGGCGCTGGTCAGCGCCCGGGTGCTGCGGGAGGCGCGGCGGCTGCTGATCTATACCAACCTGACCGCGGCGCAGATCGCCTATGAGCTGGGCTTCAACGATCCGGCCCACTTCAGCCGGATGTTTGCCAAGGCCACCGGAGTGCCGCCACGGAAATTCCGCCAGCAGCTTGCCGGAAGCGGCTGAGCCAGAGCAGACTGGTCCTTGCAGGCCATCGCAAAGGGAGCGCAAAATGCTGCAAGGGATCCGCATTCTGGAGGTCGAAGGCCTGGGGCCTGGCCCCTTTGCCGCGATGACACTGGCCGACCTCGGGGCGGAGGTGATCTGCGTGCACCGCCCGTACACCCCCCGTACACCGGGCCGTACGCCGGGGATGCCGGAAAGCTCGCTTTTGGACCGCGGCAAGCGGTCGATCACGCTGGACCTGAAGGACCCCGCCGATGCCGGGACGTTCCTGAAACTTGCCAAAAACGCACATGGCCTGATCGAGGGCTTCCGCCCCGGCGTGATGGAACGGCTGGGGCTAGGGCCAGCAGAGTGCCACGCGGTGAACCCGGGCCTGGTCTATGGCCGGATGACCGGCTGGGGCCAGAACAGCCCGCTGGCCCATGCGGCCGGGCATGACCTCAATTACATCTCGCTGTCAGGCGCGCTGTGGTATGCCTCTGCCCCTGGCGACGTGCCGCTCACGCCCGCCACGCTGGTCGGAGATATCGGCGGCGGCGCGATGTATCTGGTGGCGGGGATGCTGGCGGGCATCCTCAAGGCGCAGTCCAGCGGCGAAGGCTGCGTGGTTGATGCCGCGATCTATGACGGCTCAGCCCATATGATGAACCTCTTGATGAGCATCCGCCAGGCCGGGAACTTTAGCGTTACACGGGGAGCAAACCTGCTCGACGGGCCGCATTGGAGCCGCACATACGCCTGCGCGGACGGCGGCTATGTTTCGGTGCAATGCTTGGAACCCAAGTTCTATGCGCTGTTTGTGCAGAAACTGGGGCTGTCAGAAGATGCAGAATTCCAGCAGCAGTTCGACAAGACCCTTTGGCCTGCCCTGACCGGCCGCCTTGCCGGCATCTTCGCCAGCCAGCCGCGCGATCACTGGGAGTCATTGTTCGAGGGGAGCGATGCCTGCGTAGCCCCGGTGCTGAACCCGGAGGAAGCCAAGGCGCATGGGATGAACGTCCGCGGCACCTGGGTTGAAGGCCAGGGCGTGCTGCAAGCCGCCCCTGCCCCGCGGTTTTCCACCCAGCCTGAATGGACGCCGCCGGAGATCCCCCGGCGCGGCCAGCACACGGAGGACATCCTGGCAGAACTGAACCAGACGTAGGGTCAGCCCTCTTTCTTGGCCTTTTCGGCAGCGGCCTTCATCCGCTTGAGCAGCTCGGCCTTGTCCGCCTGCTTGCCAAACGGGTTTTTCTTGGTGCCCTTGGCATTGTGTTCCGAATGACGGGGTTTGTTGCTGCCCATGCGGGCGCCGCCCATTCTGCTGTAGTCCATCGTGAGACCTCTGGATGTATCCGAAGATGCGGCTATTGCCGCATCTTCATGGATAACACAAGATCAGCCGTTGCGGACCGTATCAATCATCAGCTGCACATTGTCCGGGTTTGCGTCCGGAGTGATGCCGTGGCCCAGGTTGAAGATATGCGGGCCATTCTTGAAGGCCTCGACGATGCGGCGGGTCTCATCGACCAGTTCCTGCCCGCCGGTCACCATGTGGCGGGAGGCCAGGTTGCCCTGAACGCAGCCGTCCACCTGCACATTGGCAGCGGCCCATTCCGGATCCACCGAGTTGTCGAGCGCCACGCAATCGACGCCGGTCGCCTTGGCAAAGCCCACGTAATTCTCGCCCGCCTCTCGCGGGAAGCCGATGACGGGGATGCCCGGATGGCGTTCCTTCAGCGCCTGGGTGATCTGGCGGCATGGCTCCAGCGCGTATTCCTGGAACGCTTCGCCCTTCAGCGAACCGGCCCAGCTGTCGAAGATCTTGACGACTTCGGCGCCGGCCTCGATCTGCTTGGAGAGGTAGTCGATGGTTGCCTCAGTGATCCGCGCCAGCAGCGCCTCGAACAGGGCGGTGTTTTCTTCGCGAAGGGCGTGCGCAGGCCCCTGGTCCGGGGTGCCGCGGCCAGCAATCATGTAGGTCGCCACGGTCCAGGGCGCGCCGGCAAAGCCGATCAGTGTGATCTCAGGCGGCAGTTCGCGCGACAGGATGCGGACGGTTTCATAGATCGGGTTCAGCGTCTCGTGAATGTCGCTTACCGGGCCCAGCTTGGCAAAATCCGCTTCGGTGGTGATGGTGGAGAGCCGCGGGCCCTCGCCGGTCACGAACCACAGGTCGGCCCCCAGCGCCTGCGGCACCAGCAGGATGTCGGCAAACAGGATCGCCGCATCGAACCCGTAGCGGCGGATCGGCTGCAGGGTCACCTCGGCGGCCAGATCGGAATTGTAGCAGAGCGACAGGAAATCCCCGGCCTCGGCCCGGGTGGCGCGGTACTCCGGCAGGTAGCGGCCCGCCTGGCGCATCATCCAGATCGGCGGCACATCCTGTTTTTCACCCGCCAATGCGCGCAGCAGCTTCTTTTGTCCGGCCATGGTCATCCTCGCTATCATTCGCCCCTTGAGGTCACGCCTGCGAGGGCGAATGTCAAGAGCAGGGGCGATCTGCCGCGCCCCGGGCAAACGCGCCTTGTCCTATGTCAAAGTCCGCGCGCGGCCCCCGTGGGAGATGCGCAAAAACCGGTTTCCACCGGGACGCAAACTGATTTATGGCTTCTTGCATGACACTGACCCTGCCCTCCCCCGCTTCGCCCCTGAAAATCGGCACCCGCGGATCGCCGCTGGCGCTGGCCCAGGCGTATGAGACCCGTGCGCGCCTCGCCGCCGCTTTCGATCTGCCGCTGGAGGCGTTCGAGATCGTGGTGATCAAGACCACCGGCGACAATCAGGCGCTGATCGCGGCGGACAAGCCGCTGAAGGAGCTGGGCGGCAAGGGGCTGTTCACCAAGGAGATCGAGGAAGACCTGCTGTCGGGTGCCATCGACATCGCGGTGCATTCGATGAAGGACATGCCGGTTGCCCAGCCGGAGGGGCTGCTGCTCGGCACCTATCTGCCGCGCGAGGATGTGCGGGATGCCTTCATCTCGCCGTCGCTGGCGTCGCTGCATGACCTGGCTGAAGGCGCGGTGGTCGGCACCTCCTCGCTGCGCCGCCGGGCGCAGCTGTTGAACCGCCGCCCCGACCTGAAGGTGGTGGAGTTCCGCGGCAACGTGCAGACCCGGCTGCGCAAGCTCTCCGAGGGGGTGGCGGACTGCACCTTCCTGGCGATGGCCGGGCTGAACCGTCTGGCAATGGACGATGTGCCTGCGAGTCCGATCGAAACAGAGGACATGCTGCCGGCGGTGGCTCAGGGCGCGATCGGCATCGAGCGGCGGGCTGATGACAACCGCGCAGCGGAGATGCTGGCGGCGATCCATGACGGTGAAACCGGCCAGCGGCTGGCGGCGGAACGGACGTTCCTGGCGGCGCTTGATGGCTCCTGCGAGACGCCGATTGCCGGGCTGGCGGAGCTCGACGGCACTACCCTGCGCCTGCGCGGCGAGGTGCTGCGGCCGGATGGCTCGGAATCAATCAGTGATGATCAGACCTGCCCCATTGAAGACGGTGCGGAGCTGGGCCGTGAAATGGCGGCGAAGCTCTTGGAGAAGGCCGGCAAGGGGTTCTTTGATTGGAGGGCTTGAGCGAGGCTCTGCCTCGCGCTCCGGGATATTTGGGGCCAGATGAATGAAGGATCCGGTCTTCATCTGGCTGAAAATATCCTGGGGGTGAGCGCCGGTGGCGCGAGGGGGCAAAGCCCCCTTTCAGACTCCGCTAGATCTGCCCGGACCACCTGAGCCAGCTTTCCGGGCTGCCGCGGAAGGTGTTCAGATCCACGTCGCCCGCGACGCCAGGAACCTGGCCGGTGCCGGAATACTGCCAGAAGCTCCAGCTTTTGCCCGGGTAGACCTTCTGCGGATGGCCCGCGACGGAACGCAGCCAGAACTCGGTGCCGCTGAGCCGCCCGATGCCGGTGTCGCGGTAGAAATCCACCGTGGTGTAGACCACCGGGCGCTTGCCGTAGTGGCGCTCCAGCATGTTCAGGAACTTGCGTGCTTCGGCCCGCACCGTGGCGCCGTCAGGCCGCGTGCGGCAGGTGCGGGAGCGGTGGTTCCACTCCATGTCCAGCACCGGCGGCAGCGCGTTTGCGTCCTTGGGCACGTTGCGGATGAACCAGCGCGCCTGCTCCGCCGCCGGGCGGCAGAAGTAGTAATAATGGTAGGCGCCGCGTTTCATGCCCGCTGCGCGCGCACCGCGCCAGTTTTCGCGGAACTTGGCGTCGGTATGGTCGCCGCCCTCGGTTGCCTTGATATAGGCAAAGGACACGCCGGAGCGGCGCACCTTGTGCCAGTCGATATCGCCCTGGTAGCGGGAGACGTCGATGCCGTGCACCGGGTAGGACCAGGGCTTGCGGCCTTCCCAGTCGTGCGGGTCGCGGTCGCCGAAGCGGGGATAGGTGGACAGGCCCGCCAGCCGCGCATTTGCGGGCTCGGTGCGGGTGACCTGAGGGGCGCTCACCGCCCTCTCCGGCGGCCTGCCGCATCCTGCTGCCAATGCCAATGCCAATGCCCCAAGAACCAGTCTGCGCATGTGATGTGCTCCCTGCCTCGACTTGTAAAAACTGCTGTTATCATTGCCTGCTCGGTCTCACTCTAGCGCAGGCAGGCGCAAAGTCGCGCGGCGGGACAGGCTGTCAGCAGAAATCCGCCAAAGAAAAACGCGCCGCTTTGGGGGCGGCGCGCTGACAGTGTCAAAGGCTGGGCGGGGTCAGACCCATTTGGCGAGCGGCGGCAGGCTCATCAGCACCGCGTTGGCGTCATGGCCGGTTTCCAGCCCGAACTTGGTGCCCCGGTCATAGACCAGGTTGTATTCGGCATAGAGGCCGCGGTGGATCAGCTGGGCGTCCTTGTCGGCCTCGTCGAAACCCTGCACCCGGCGCTTTTTCACCAGCGGCGCGAAGGCCGGCAGGAAGGCGCGGCCGATATCCTGTGTCAGGGCAAAATCGGCCGCCCAATCGCCCGAGTTCTGGTCGTCCATGAAGATGCCGCCGACGCCGCGGGCGCGCTTGCGGTGGGGAATGTAGAAATATTCATCCGCCCAGGCCTTGAGGCGCGGGTACTGGTCTGCCCCGTGCGGGTCCAGGTGCTGCTTTTGCGTCGCGTGGAAATGCGCGGTATCCTCGTCGTATTCGATGCAAGGATTGAGGTCCGAGCCGCCGCCGAACCACCAGGCGTGCGGGGTCCAGAACATGCGGGTGTTCATGTGCACGGCCGGCACATGCGGGTTGCGCATATGGGCAACAAGCGAGATGCCGGAGGCCCAGAAACGCGGGTCGTCCTTCATCCCCGGGATGCCCTTGCGCGCGGCCATCGCGGCTTGCGCACGCTCGCCCAGGGTGCCGTAGACCTCGGAGATGTTGACGCCGACCTTCTCGAACACGCGGCCACCGCGCATCACGCTCATCAGGCCGCCGCCCGCGTCGGAGCCGTCCTCCGAGGTGCGCTTGGTTTCCGTGACCTCGAACCGGCCCGGTCCCATGTCAGAGAACGGGCCTTCGCTGTGGCTGTCCTCCAGCGCCTCAAACGCAGCGACGATCTGGTCGCGCAACTCCCGGAACCAGGCAGCGGCCCGGGCTTTTTCTTCTTTCATCTCAGCTGTCATGCGAAGTCTTTCCCTTAGTGTGCCGACAGGTCAGTGGACCGGTGCCGCCACCGGATCCAGCAGCGTGCGGCCGCCGTCCAGCGTCAGCACCTGGCCGGTCATGAAGCTGGAGGCGTCGGATGCCAGGTACTGCGCCGTCTCGGTCAGTTCGGTGGGGGAGGCGATGCGGCCCAGCGGCGTGTGCGCCTCGATATCCTGGCGGTAGCTGCGGTTGTCCTTGAGCGTGGTCTGCATCGACGCGCTCATCACCGAGCCAAAGGCGATCGAGTTCACCCGGATCCGGTGCGGCGCCAGCGCCACCGACAAGGAGCGGGTTGCCTGGTCCAGCGCGGCGGAGGCGATCGAATAGGCCATCAGGTCGGGGTGCGTGCGGCGCGCAGCGATGGAGGAGAGGTTGATGATGCTGCCGAGCGGGCCGTCATCATCCTCGTTTTCCTCGCCCTGCTTAATCATCCGCTTGGCGACCTGCTGCGACAGGCGGATGGTGGGCAGCAGGCTTTGGGTCATCAGCTGGTCCAGGGTTTCGTCCGCCGGGTCCAGCGGGTCGGTGGCGACCATCTGGCGGGCGCCGTTCACCAGGATATCCACTCCGTCAAAGGCGTCGATGGTGGCCGACAGCAGGTTGGCAATTGTCAGCCGCTCGCGCAGGTCGCCGGCGAAATAGCGAATGTTGCTCTCGTCCGCCTGCTCGCCCAGCTCCGCCACCAGCTGCGCTTCTTGCGTGTCGGCGAACATCACATTGGCGCCGGCATCGGCGAACTGCTTGCCGATGGCCAGGCCGATACCGCTGGAGGCACCAGTCACAATCGCGGTCTTGCCGGAGATGGAAAAGGACATTTGGGCACTCCCTAAGGCATTTCGGGCCGCACGTTAGACCGCGCCTGCCGGTTTGGAAACCGGCATTCACCGCGGCGCGCGGTTACTTGCGGCCGCGTTTCGGCCTGGCGGCGTGCAGGATCTTGAAGCGGTTGTCGCCGCCCTCCTCGCGCACCTGGGCAAAGCGTTCTGCCAGCGCGGTCTCATACGGCAGGTGCCGGTTGGCCACCATCCACAGGCTGCCATTGGGTGCCAGCATCGCGGCAGCCGCGCCGATGAAGGCCTGACCCAGCGACGGCTCTGCCGCGCGGCCGGTGTGGAACGGCGGGTTCATCACCACGGTGTTGACCGGGCCCGGCGCTTTCCAGCTGCGGGCATCGGCCCAGTGGAACTGCGTCCGCGGGTCCGCGGCATTGAGGCGGGCGCAGGCCAGCGCGGCATGGTCTGCCTCCACCAGGTGCAGTTCTTCGACGCCCTCATGCTTCAGCACCTGCGCCGAGAGATAGCCCCAGCCCGCGCCCAGGTCGGCCACGCAGCGGCCCAGTTTCTGCGGCAGCGCTGCCGCCAGCAAATGGGAGGCCGGGTCGATCCCATCCGCGGAAAACACGCCCGGTGCAGTGATGAAGCCCTCAACCTGATGCGGGCCTTCGGGCAGCCATTCGGACAGATCGGTGCCGCCGTCGATCCAGAACACCTTGCCATGCGCCTTGGAGACCGGCGCGGAGGGCTCGCAGCGCTTGCGCAGGTCCTTCAGGAGCGAATCGATGCCTTCCGTCTTGGCGCCGTCGATCAGTACTTGGCCCCTGGTGGCAGCCGCAGCCTGTGCCACTAGCATCCGGGCCAGCGCCTTGGCCCGCGGCAGGAAGACGACGGCGGCAGCGTATTCGACGCCTGCCTCCGGCACCGCAACGCAAGTATAGCCCTGCCCGGCAAAATGGTTGTGGTCGGGGCGGAACGGCTGCACGATCAGCAGCTGCGCCTTGGGCAGCGCCGACAGGTCATGCTCTGCGCGCGGGTGGAAGACGGCGATGCGGCCCTCGGACGGCACAGCAAAGCCGCCCGATTGGGCGGCCAGGGACAAACGAACGGACATCTAAGGGCCTCTTTATTCTTCTTTTTCCATGGTGCACTGCAGCGGGTGCTGATGCCGGCGGGCGAAATCCATCACCTGGCCCACCTTGGTCTCAGCCACCTCATGGCTGAACACGCCAACCACGGCAACGCCCTTCTTGTGCACCGTCAGCATGATCTCAAACGCCTGCGCGTGGGTCATGCCAAAGAACCGCTCCAGCACCATCACCACGAATTCCATCGGGGTGTAGTCGTCATTCAGCAGCAGGACCTTGTAGCGCGGCGGACGCTTGGTCTTGGGGCGCGTCTTGGTCAGGACACCAGCTTCGGTATCGTCGTCTGAATGATCCGTCATCATTATGGGCTGCAGCGGCATAAGCAATTTGATCCAGTGATGCATGGAATTTCCTGTGCCGCTTATATAGCCTCTTAGCTGTTCAGGAAAAGAGACTGAGACGCGCAGATTGACACGTAATTTGACAACAATCGGCTTTGATGCCGACGATACCCTTTGGCACAACGAACGGTTCTTCCGCGTGACGCAGGAAAGATTCGCCGAATTGCTGATGGATCACACACCGGATGACACCGGCCCGGAGCAGCTGGAGCGCCGGCTGCTGGACGCAGAGAAGCGCAACCTGGGACGCTACGGCTACGGGGTGAAGGGCTTTACCCTGTCGATGATCGAAACCGCAATTGACGTCACCGAGGAGCGGGTGCCGGGCGCCGTGATCAAGGAGCTGATCACCGCAGGCCAAATGATGCTGTCCTACCCGATCGAGCTGCTGCCCCATGCGCGCGAGGCGGTGGAGGCGGTGGCCGGTCGTTACAAGGTGGTGCTGATCACCAAGGGCGACCTGCTGGACCAGGAGCGCAAGCTGGCGCAATCCGGCCTGGGCGAGCTGTTCGACGGGGTTGAGGTGGTCTCGGAAAAGACGCCTGAGGTCTATCTGGACATCTTCGCCCGCCACGGCGACGGTGCTGCGCGCGCGATGATGGTCGGCAACTCGATGCGCTCGGATGTGGTGCCGGTGATCGAGGCCGGCGGCTGGGGCACCTATGTGCCGCACGGGCTTGTCTGGGAGGTGGAGCACGCCGACGCCCCGGACCACAGCCCGCGTTATACTGAGATTGAGGACCTCGGCGGGCTGGCGGATCTGGTCGAGGGCCTCGGCTGACCGTCCTGCCCCTGCGGGTGCTGGACGTCCCCGCCCAGGGCCGCTATCCCTTTGCCAAACCGCAAGGGAGACACCGGGACATGCCGCACGCCGAGCTGAAATACTCCAGCGATCTGGAGATCGACGCGCCGTCTATCCTCGCCGCGATCGAGGCCGTTATTCTGGAGCACGACAGCGGTGCCGGTGCCTGCAAGGGCCGGGCCTATCCCGCAGATCAGTACCACCACACCCATATCGCGATCAGCGTCGCGCTGCTGAGCAAGCCGCACCGGGGCGAGTCGTTTTCCAGAGCGCTGCTGGCGGATCTAGAGGCCCGTATCAAGGAGCAGCTGCACCAGCCCTGCGAGTTCTCGCTTGGCCTCAGCTATTCCACCCCCTTCTATGTGACCAATTTTCACGCTGGATAGGGGCTCAGGAACCCTTGCCGCCCGCCTTATGACCTGTTCCTGGGCGTTTTTAACTATGTGATTGCAAGTTTTTTTAGTAACCTTTTGTTAGGACATGCTGCATCTAGCGGCCCTGCAAACGAAGCCCACTAAATGCCGGCAGTGCTTAACAGCTGCTCCCGACTTGCCCGTTTCGCTGCTGTTTATTCCTCATAAACCCTGTGTTACGCTTTTGCTTACAGGCAGAAACGTCAGCCGGAAAACCGGCGGCATGAGGCAAACATGGCAGTGATCACGCAGGTCAATCCGGCGCCTGGCCGGTATTTCCGCACCCGAATCCTTTGGGCAGCGGCGGGTTTTCTTCTGGCAATTCTGGCGCTGGGACTGGCGCCGCAGCGGGCAGAGGCCGCGCCCTATGCGGCAATGGTGATTGACGCCCGGACCGGCGAGGTGCTGCATTCGCGCAATGCCGACACCCGGCTGCACCCGGCCTCGCTGACCAAGATGATGACGCTCTACATCGCGTTTGAGGCGGTGCGGAACGGTGAAATCACTCTGGACACCAAGGTGAAGATTTCCCGCAACGCCGCTGCAGAACCGCCCTCGAAACTCGGGCTGAGGTCCGGCCAGCGGATTGCCTTCCGCTACCTGATCCGCGCCGCGGCGGTGAAATCCGCCAATGATGCGGCCACCGCCATCGGCGAGACGCTGTCGGGCTCCGAGGCCGCCTTTACCCGCCGGATGAACCGCACCGCCAAGGCGCTGGGGATGACCCGCACCACCTTTAAGAACGCGCATGGCCTGACCGCCAGCGGGCATCTGTCGACCGCCAGCGACATGACCACGCTGGGGCGGCATCTGCTGTATGATTACCCGGAGTATTACAACCTGTTCTCGCGCCGCTCGACCCATGCGGGCATCCGCGAGGTTCCCAATACCAACCGCCGCCTGCTGGCCGCCTACCGCGGCGCGGACGGGATCAAGACCGGTTACACCCGGGCGGCGGGCTTTAACCTGGTGGCCTCGGCCAAGCGCGGCAACGAACGGATTATCGCGACCGTGTTTGGCGGCAAATCCACCACCTCGCGCAATGCCAAGGTTGCGGAGCTCTTGGACCTCGGCTTCCGCCGGGCCCCCTCGCGCGCGGCGCTGCGCAAACCGCAGCGGCCCGCCTATCAGGGGGCTGGCAATGTGGTGGTGGCCGATGCCAATGACGGCCCCTCGCACGGGGTTGCCGGCAAGACCATCCGGGTGAGCGGCCAGGTGGAGGCCAGCCTGCGTCCGAAACTGCGGCCGGGCGCCAGCCAGTCGCCGGTGCTGGTGGCAGCCCTTGAAGAAGCGCTGCAGACGCCGCCGGCGGAAGACCTGGCGGCGGCGGAGACGGAGACCGCCGGGGAGCAGATCGAGAATGTACAGACCGTCAGCGCGGAAGGCGCCTTGCAGCGGGATGCCCTACGCGACAGCATTGCCGTTGCGCTGGCCGAAGCGAAGGCAGAACCAGCGCCCCTGGACACTCCTGCGGCCGCCACGGTCATCGCAGCTGTGCAGCAGGTGCCCTTTACCGGCCTTCGGCCCGTTGCCCGCCCGGTGAGCCTGACGCTGGCAGAGGCCTCTCCGGAGCCGGAACCGGTTGTGGTCACCCGCCTGTCCACCTCCGGCGGGCGTTACTGGGGTATCAATGTTGGCCTGTACACCAGCCGCTACCAGGCTGAGAAGGTGCTGCTGCGCACCGCGCTTTCGGAGCTGGAAACGCTGGACGGGTCCTTGCGCAAGGTAGCCAAGACCCGCCGCGGGTTTGAGGCGAATTTCCTCGGCATGAGCCAGGAGCAGGCGGAACTGGCCTGCCGCCGCCTGAACGCCCGCAATGTGACCTGCAACCCGATCGGCCCGTCGTAACCGGCTCAGCCTGAGACCAGCAGCAAAGAGGCGCCCTTGCGGCGCCTTTTTTCATGTCCTGCATCCAGCATCAGCCGGCGGCTCCCGCCCGTCGTCAGGCTTTTCTGGCGAAAACCCCTCCTCCCGTTGGGCGTGGCACCCCACAAAGCCCCGTGCCCCCCCCCACCCCCCCCAAGGGCCCAGGC
>NZ_CEYXRG010000005.1:0-219006 GCF_982940295.1 Leisingera sp. | reverse complement strand
TAGCGCGGTGCCACGCCCAACGCCGCCAAGGGGCGCTGGCCTCAGCCAGGGCACCTGCGGGGCGGGAGTTTTTGGGGGAATAGCCGATCAGGGCTTGGGCTTGTTGTCCCACTCGTCGCTGAGAATGCGGCGGGCGTCGCCTTCGGGGTCATCGTACTGGTTGCTGCGCACCGTGTAGATGAAAGCCGCCAGACCCACCGCGCCAAGGATCAGGGAAATCGGGATCAGGTAGGTGAGGACGCTCATGGGGTCGGTTCCGTGATTTCAGGCCCGCCCTCAGCGCAGCCGCAGCGCGTTGAGGGAGACGGTAATGGAAGAGGTAGACATCGCCAGCGCCGCAATCAAGGGCGTGGCCAGCCCGGCAATCGCCAGCGGCACCGCGATCACGTTGTAGAGCGTGGCAATTCGGAAGTTCTCGCGGATCCGGCGGGTGGCCTTCTGCGCCACGCCGCAGGCCTCGGCTATGGGCTCAAGGTCCTGGCCCAGGAGCACGATGTCGGAGGCCACCCGCGCCGCATCCAGCGCCGAGGCCGGGGAGACCGACACATGCGCCGCCGCCAGGGCTGCGGTGTCGTTGAGGCCGTCACCGACCATCAGCACCTTCTTGCCCTGATCCGACAGAATCTGCACCCGGGCGGATTTATCGGCAGGCAGTGCCTCGGCCACCCATTTGGTGATGCCCAGACGCCGGGCCAGATCCTCGACCGCGCCGGTGGTGTCGCCGGAGATCAGCAGCACGTCTTTGCCCGCCTCCTTCAGCGCCTGCACAGCCTCCGCCGCGCCGGGGCGCAAGGCATCGGTGAACAGGAAGGCTTTGGCTGCCCCTGCCCCGCTGTCGAGCCAGGCCGCCGTCTGGCTGCCCTGCTCCGCGCCGACCCAGGCCGCCCTGCCGAGCCGGACACGGCTGCCGCGGTACAAGCCTTCAGCGCCGTAGCCCGGGACCTCGGTGATCTCCTGCACTGCGGCCGGTTTGACCCCGGCCTCCCGCGCGGCGCGAGACAGAGCCACCGACAGGGGGTGCGAGGAGCCTTCGGCCAGCGCAAGGGCAATTTCCAGATCGGCGCGGGCATGATCGCCCAGGTTGGTGACTTCCGGCGTGCCTGCGGTCAGCGTGCCGGTCTTGTCGAACACAACGGTGTCCACCTCCGCCAGCCGCTCCAGCGCGGTGGCGTGCTTGATCAGCATGCCCTTCTTGAACAACCGGCCCGAGGCGGCGGTGGTTACTGCCGGAACCGCAAGGCCCAACGCGCAGGGGCAGGTGATGATCAGCACCGCGGCGGCGATGTTCAGCGCCGTGCGGATGTCGAAGGTGTAGAGATACCAGCCAGCAAAGGCGAGCGCCGACAGGATGTGGACCCCCGGTGCATAGAGCTTGGCCGCGCTGTCGGCGAGCGAGGTGTAGCGGGAGCGGCCCGATTCCGCGATGGCGACCAAATCGGTCATTCGGTGCAGCGAGGTGTCCTCGCCCACCGCGGTCGCGCGGACGGTCAGCGGGCCGGTCAGATTCACTTCACCAGCGGAAACCGCCAGGCCCGGGGCGGCAAAGACCGGCAGCGTCTCGCCCGTCAGCAGCGAGCGGTCCAGTTCCGACTGACCCGCAACGATTTCGCCATCCACCGGCATCCGCCCGCCCGGGCGCACCAGGATCAGGTCGCCGATGGCGAGGTCCGCCACCGGCACCTCGTATTCATCCCCGTCCAGCAGCCGGATTGCGCGCGGCACCTCCAGCGCCGCCAGCTCCTCAGCCGCGGAACGGGCCACGGCGCGGGTGCGGTAGTCCAGGTAACGGCCTGCCAGCAGGAAGAAGGTCAGTGTCAGGGCAGCGTCGAAATAGGCGTGCTCGCCGGACAGGAAAGTTTCCCACAGCGAGGTCACCAGCGCCAGCACAAGCGCCAGCACGATCGGCACGTCCATGTTGAGCCGCCTGACCCGCAGCGCGCTCCAGGCATTGGCAAAGAACGGCTGGGCGGAGAAGATGATCGCCGGGAAGGTGATCGCGGCGGAAATCCAGTGGAACATGTCCCGTGTCGCGTCCGAGGCGCCGGACCAGACCGACACCGACAGCAGCATGACATTCATCGAGGCAAAGCCCGCTACCGCCAGCCGCATCAGCAGGTCGCGGCCCGCCTTGTCGCTCTGCGTGGCTGCCAGCGCCGCCAGATCCAGCTCATGCGCCTCGTAGCCGATGCTTTCCAGCACCGGGATCAGGTCGGCTGCGCGGATTTCCGGGTCAGCTTCGATCAGGGCGCGCTTGAGGGTCAGGTTCACCCGCGCCGAATGGATGCCGGGATGGGCATTCAGCGCCCGCTCCACCGCTGAGATGCAGGCCTGGCAATGGATGCCTGGCAGCGACAGCGCCAGCCGCGCCTCGGTTGGGGCCTGCTCTGCACTGTCATGCCGGGCGGCAACGCAGGCCGGACAGGCTGCAAGCGAGGGACGGAGCTGGGCGGTCATGGCGGTCAGCCTTTCACATGCAGGATCACACGCTGGGTGAACTCGGTGCCGTTCTTGGCCCGGGCCACCATGCGGATGTTCCAGTTGCCCGGACCCAGATCCGCCGGCGCCAAATAGGCCTGGCCATCAAAGGTGAATTCCGGCTGCTGGTCGTCCTTCACATGGGTTGCCCGGCCCAGGGTGGCGCTCAGCTTGGCCACCTCCACCGGGTTGCCATCGGCATCGGTGATCTCCAGCTTGACCTGATCGCCCTGCGAGGAGGCGTAGACCGACCAGCCCAGCGCTTCCTGCGCGCTTCGGCGCTGATCGAACTCCTGGCTGGCGACATAGGAGTTCTTCACCTCCAGCCCCGGAAAGGTTTTCACCGCGTTCACGGCCAGGGCGATATTCACCCCGATGATCACCGTAAAGGCGCCGCCGAACAGCATCAATGCGTGCTTGCCGGTAAATTCCCGCTCGCGCTTGGCCATGGCTCAATTCCCCTTGCCGTTAAAGCTGGTGTCCTTGTGGGCGCGTTCCCCGTTTATCAGATCCTCGACCCAGATGCGAACCGGGCTGGTGTCTGTCTGCGCGGGAACGGAACCCTTGGGAGCGACGATGTAGACCCGTTGCAGCAGCGCGGTGTCGGCCGGCACATTCACCGAATGATAGACCGTGCCTTCCAGCTGCAAACGCATCGCCGGATCGCCCTTGATCGAGAGTTTGAACACACGGTCTTCGCCATGCTTGTTGCGCAGGCGCACGTCATAGGTGTTGCGGATCGAGCCGTCGGACAGCGTCACATAGGTCGGGTTGCGTTCCGGCGCCACCGTCAGCTCGATGTCGGAGCGGATGAACAGCGCAAACAGCAGCCCCAAGCCCACCAGCGACCACATGGTGGTGTACATAATGGTGCGCGGCCGCAGGATGTGCTTCCAGATGTTCTTGGGCGGTTTACCCTCACGCTCCTGCACCTCATCCGACAGCGCCATATAGTCGATCAGGCCCCGCGGCTTGCCGATCTTGGCCATCACGTCGTCGCAGGCGTCGATGCACAGCGCGCAGGTAATGCATTCCATCTGCTGGCCGTCGCGGATGTCGATCCCCATCGGGCAGACGTTCACACAGGCCATGCAGTCGATGCAGTCACCGGGCCCTGCGGCTTCGGCTGTACTGGTCGCGGCAGTCGGGTCGGCTTCCGGAGAGAGGCCCGGGTAAGGCGTGCCGGCATAAGCCGCCTGGCCGGGACCCGCCGCCTGAGCTGCCTGTTCGGCCGCCTCTGCTTCGGCCTTGCTGCGGCGGCGGACGTTGCCCTTGCCGCGCGGCTCGCCCCGCCATTCGCGGTAGCCGACGGTCAGCGTATCCTCATCCATCATCGCCGCCTGAATGCGCGGCCAGGGACAGGCATAGATGCAGATCTGTTCGCGCGCGAAGCCGCCGAACAGGAAGGTGGTCGCGGTCAGCACCAGCATGGTGGTGTAGGCAATGGGGTGCGCGTTCAGCGTCACCAGGTCATAGGCAAGCGTCGGCGCATCAGCGAAATAGAACACCCAGGCGCCGCCGGTGGCCAGCCCGATCAGGAACCAGGCCACCCATTTGGTCACCCGCAGGCGGGCCTTGCGGAAATCCATTTTCTTTTGCCGGTGCAGGCGCAGGCGGGCGTTCCGGTCGCCCTCGATCCATCGTTCCACCAGGATGAACAGGTCGGTCCAGACGGTCTGCGGGCAGGCATAGCCGCACCAGACCCGGCCCAGGGCAGAGGTGAACAGAAACAGCCCCAGCCCCGCCATGATCAGGAGCCCCGCAACGAAGTAGAATTCGTGCGGCCAGATCTCGATCCAGAAGAAATAGAACCGGCGGTTCGCCAGATCCAGCAGCACCGCCTGATCCGGCAGCGACGGCCCGCGGTCCCAGCGGATCCAAGGGGTCAGATAGTAAATCCCCAGCGTCACCGCCATGATGTACCATTTCAGGTTCCGGAAGGGTCCGGAGACGCGCCGGGGGAAAATCGGTTCCCTGGCGGCGTACAGGCTCGGGGCTGGGTTGGAATCGCTCACGGACTCTCTCCGTCTTGTGGCTGTCTGGCGCCCTTGTCACAGATGCAAAGTGCCGGAACTTTGACGTGGATCAAAAAGCGTATCACACAATCATGTTTTCACGCCCGGCAAAGCGCCTTGTGAAGGCAAAATGCCACCTATGCTTGGGTGCCGCGGGCCGCCAGAGGCAAGTTGCCGCAGCGCAGCGGCTGCCGCGGGGCGCGGCCGCTTTCCGTTGCGGAAACAGATGTTTCAGCGCGCCTGCTGCTGCCGCCTGAGCCAGGCGATGAACTTGCGCGCCTCTGCCCGCAGCACGCCGGGGCGGGCGGCGATGTGGTAGCCTCGGCCTTCGCCCTCGGTGAACAGCGCCAGCAGTCTGCCCTCTGCCAAGTCTTCCTCGACAAAGGCGCGCACACTGACCGCGACACCCTGCCCCGCCTTCACTGCCTGCATCAGCAGGTTGCCCGGCAGCCGGGTGCGGGGGCCGCGCAGGCCTTCGCTGACGCCGCGCGACTGCAGCCAGTGGCTGGCCTCAGAGGTGCCCAGCTCTTCCAGCCACGGCAGGTCCAGCAGATCCTCCGGCGCCGTTACGCTCCGCCCGTCCAGCAGCCCCGGCGCGGCAATCACCACCATCGGCGAGGCCAGCAGCAGCTCCGTTTCCAGCCCCGGCCAGTTGCCGTCGCCATAGCGCAGCGCGATGTCGATGCCGCCGGGCTTCAGTTCGACAAGGCCGCCGGAGGGGTCCAGGACCAGGTCGATGCCGGGATGTTCTGCCTGGAACCCCGGCAGCCGCGGCATCAGCCAGTGGGCGGCAAACATCGGTGTGCAAGTGACATGCAGCGGGCGGGCGGCGCTGGAGCGGGACAGCTCCAGGACAGCCGTCTGGATTGCGCCAAAGCCCAGCTGCAGCGCCCGTGCCAGATGCGCCCCTTCTGAGGTCAGGGCCAGCGCCCGGCCGCTGCGGTCCAGCAAGGCGACGCCCAGATGCGCCTCCAGTGCCCTCAGCTGCTGGCTGATGGCAGCGTGGCTGACATTCAGTGCGACGCCTGCCTGCACCACGTTTCCGGCTTCTGCGAAGGCAGCAAAAGCGCGCAGAGATGAAAGCGGCGGCATATGCAACCAGTCCATATGCAATTTCACCTTACATGTTGCGATTTTTCTTAACTCGCAGGAATCACCCGCTCGCGCAAGGATCAGGAACAGACAGCAGGATAGGAGGCTGACCCATGCTGACCGATATCTACGCCCGCTCGATGCTGACCGCGGCACGCCAGGACTGCGTGAAACTTCGCGATATGCCCGCCGCCAAACCGCTGCCGCGCGCTTATGAGGCACCGCGCCGCCGCGCGGGGCTGCTGAAACGGCTGGCGCTTTGGCTGCGCCGCCGCCCGGCCAGGACGCGCTGCATCCATCCGCAGAACATCTGAGGGTTTGACCTTGATGAGAGAAAGAAAAAGCGCCGGTTTTCCAGGAAACGCGCGAACAGATCGGAAAACCGGCGCATAGCCCGTTTGGCCTGCACGTCGGCCTTGCGGGATCTCATGCTGCCCGGGAGGGGGATGTTGGCTGGGCAGCAATCTCTTTCACCTGTGTGTTTAGCGCGGTTCGCCGCGGGGCTGTTTGACACGGATCAAACAGACGCAAAAATTTGCCCGTCTCCCGCAAAAAACTACTCTCATTTCATGGCCAAGGGAGAGAACGGACAGGCAGACGCCGGGAAACGCGCTCCGCTGTCGGCGGCCGAGGTCGGCGCTTTGGCGCATTTGTACCGCGGCGAGGTTTATCGCAGCGTTATGTGGCGCACCCGGCTGGACATCACCACCAACTGGGCGGTGGTGACGCTGGGCGTTGCGCTGTCGATTTCCTATTCCTCACCCGAGGCGTCCCCTTTGCCGCTGATCCTGGTCGGCATCCTGATCATCTTCTTCCTGATGCTGGAGGCGCGGCGCTACCGGTTCTACAACGTTTTCCGCGCCCGGGCCCGCTGGCTGGAGAAGCATTTCTACGCGCCGATGCTGCATGACGGCGACCTGCATCTGGAGGAGAACTGGCAGAAGGTTCTGGCGCATGACTACAACCGGCCGGACTATCACATCAACCTGCTGCAATCGATCGGGCGGCGGATCAAGCGCAACTACCTGTGGGTGCTGCTGATCCAGTCGCTGGCCTATGCCGGCAAGATCGCGGTGCACCCGCGCCCGATCGAGTCATTCGACCAGGCGCTGGAACGGGCGGAGATCGGGCCGCTGCCGGGCGGCGTGGTGATCGTGTTCGGCGTTCTTTATGTGGTGAGCTGGAGCTGCATTGCCGTCTGGAGCAGCCTCTATGACCAGCAGGGTCTGGGCATCCGCCCGCCGGCGGCGGGGGGCAAGCCCAAGACCCTGGCCGACTCGGCGGCGGCTCAGGCCGCGGGCCAAAGCCACCAGAGATAGGCACAGTAGCCTGCCAGCAGCACCGCGCCCTCGCGCCGGGACACCCGCAGGCCGGTCCAGGCCAGCGCGAGCAGCGCAAGCGACACCAGAACCATCAGCGGGTTGTCGAACCCCACGATCTGCGCGGGCACCGGCGAAGGCGCGATCGCCGCGGTGACGCCGCCGATGCCGAGGATGTTGTAGATGTTGGAGCCGACGATATTGCCGAACGCCATGTCACCCTGACGCCGCAGCGCCGCCATCACCGAGGTCGCGAGTTCCGGCGCCGAGGTGCCGATGGCAACGATGGTGAGGCCAATCACGGTTTCCGAGACTGCCAGCGAACGGGCCAGCTGCACAGCGCCGTCCACCAGCCAACCGCCGCCTGCCACAACCAGGCCAAGCCCTGCCAGTGCAATAGCCAGCGAGGACCACAAGCCTGGCCGGTCGGCTGGCGCAGGTGCCGGGTCCGCAGGGGTGAGCGCCGGGTCCAGCGCCTCCAGCGCCGCCGCCTTCTCATGCAGCGCACCATGCCCCTCATCCGGCTCAGCTGCGCTGCCGGTTGCCGCGTTAGCCGGGCCGGCCGCAGGCACAGCCACGGCTGCCCCGGCGCGCTCCTGGCGGAAGGCAAGGAAAATATAGCCGGCGAGCGCCAGCACGAAGAGGATGCCCGCGGTGCGGGTGACCGGCATCACCGCCGCCAGCGCCGCAAACACTACTGCGGCCGCCAGCATCACCGCCCCGTCACGCTTCAGCGCCGCCGACTGCACCGCCATCGGTGCAATCAGGGCCGAAACCCCGGCGATCAGCAGGATGTTGGCGATGTTGGAGCCGACGATATTGCCATAGGCAATGCCGGGTGCGCCCGAAAGCGCGGCGCGCACCGAAGTCACCAGCTCTGGCGCCGAGGTGCCGAAGCCGACAAGGGTGAGACCGATGACCAGCGGCGACACTCCGAAGCGCTCCGCAACGCGCACTGCCCCTCGGACGAGGAACTCGCCGCCCAGGATCAGCAGAAGAAGCCCGCCCAGAAGCGGCAGCCAGATATCGAACACGTTTAATCTCTCCGGGAATGCGCCCCTTGCCCTTGCCAAGCGCCGCGCAGCTGACGCCACTGCTGCGCCCCTCATCTTCCTTAGCAGAGCAGATTGGCCAGCAAGCATCCAGCGCGGAAGTGAGATTTCGCCTTCCGGTTTTCAAGAGGCCGCAGCGGTCATTTCTTCGCGGTATCCCAGCCGCAGGCCGCAGCGCCGCCGCAAGGTTACTGGCTCAGGGTCTCCACCGACAGGATTGTTGGCAGGTGCCGGGCGATTTCGATCCAGTTTTCGCCCTCGTCAGAGCTGGCAAAGACCGAGCCCGAGTTGGTTCCGAAATAGAGGCCCGCCTCTGCATCGGTAGCCATCGACTGCCGCAGCACCGTGAAGAAACAGCTGCCCTGCGGCAGCCCGTCCCGCTTGGCCGCCCACGTTTCACCGCCGTCGGTGGATTTCCAAACCGCGGCCGATGCATCAGGCGGGAAACGGCCGTCCGCGTCGCCGTTCAGCGGCAGCACCCAGATTGTATCCGGGTCGTGCGGGTGGATCGCAACCGGGAAGCCGAAGGTGGACGGCAGCCCGGCGGTGATATCGCTCCATGTGCGCCCGCCATCCGTGCTGCGGTAGGTGCCGTGGTGGTTCTGCTGATAGAGCAAATCGCCGGGGCCGCGCTGCATGTTGTGCACGCAATGGCCGGTTTCGCCGTTCTGCGGCGCGGCGGGGTGATGGTGCCCGGTGCAGACCGTGTCGTTAGACAGGCGATTGCGGCGTTCCCAGGTCTTGCCGCCGTCCTCCGTGGCGAAAACCCCTGCCGCAGATATGCCCAGCCACATCTTGCCGGCGCTGCCAGGGTCGCTAAGCAAAGTGTGCAGCACCAGCCCGGCCGCGCCGGGGTTCCAGCTGTCGCGGGACGGATGATTTTCGAGCGCGGTATTCTTCTGCCATGTCCTGCCGCCATCCGCGCTGGACAATAGTTCGGCGGGATTGGTGCCCGCGTAGAGCACCCCATGCGCACTGTGCAGCGACCAGACAGCCTTGAGGTTTTCAAAGGGAACCTCGGTGGGCTCCAATTGAAGAAAGCCGCCGTTTCCGGGTCCGAGGCGGCCCATTCGTCGATCTGGCCGTTTGACAGCTTGGACAGCTCCCAGCTCTCACCATCCTCGGAACGCCAGACACCTGCCCCGTGCCACTCGCCGCCCCCGCCCGCCCAAAGTGTGCCGCTGTCCGGGTCACCGATGACGTGGTTGATGCTCCATCCATCGCAGTGGGGGCCTGAAACGGACCAGTCCTTGCCCCGCGGGGTCAGAATAAAGGCGCCTTTGGTCGTGCCGAGAAGAATGCGTGCGGATGCGGTCATAGCTGGCCTCCAAGCGCAAGGATACCACAACCTATCAGAGATGTCGCATGTGCAAGGGCGGCAGGGCGGAAACTGGCTGTTCCAGGCCTTCGCGGCCTCACGGCCGGGCAGGTGCCGGTGGCGGCCAGACGAAAAAAGGGCCGCCCGCAGGCAGCCCCTTCGATCTTCTTCTAAAACCCGGTCCGGCTTATTCGCCGCCGCCCAGCTGGTGGACATAGGCCGAGACGGCGCGGATTTGCGCTTCGGTCAGGCGGGTATTCCAGGCCGGCATCACGCCATAGCGCGAGTTGCTCACGGTCTCGGTCAGGGTGGCGTAGTCGCCGCCATAAAGCCAGATCGCATCGGCCAGGTTCGGCGCGCCCTGCGAGCGGTCGCCGGTGCCGTCTTCCATGTGGCAGGAGGCGCAGTTATCGGCAAAGACTACCGAACCGGCCTCGACCTTGGACGCATCCTGCGGCTCACCCGACAGGGACATCACGTAGTTGACCACTTGGCTGATCTCTTCTTTCTCCAGAAGTTCATCGCGGCCGAAGGCAGGCATCTCGGAGTAGCGCGCGTCGTCGCTGTCCTCGTTGCGGATGCCGTGCGCGATGGTGGCATGGATGTCCTCCACCGAACCGCCCCAGAGCCAGTCGTCGTCCAGGAGGTTCGGGTAGCCCTTGGCACCGGCCGCGCCGGAGCCGTGGCACTGGGCGCACCAGGTCTTGAACACGGCGGAGCCTGCAGACACTGCGTATGTGTTCAGTTCCGTGTCACCCGCGATAGCAGTCAGCTCAGCCGCTTCCAGCTTGGCGTTGACCGGCGCGTTGGCTTCTTCCACCGCGGTGATCTCGGCCGCCACGTCGCCGCGGGTCGACCAGCCCAGGATGCCTGCGGTGGCCGAGTTGACCAGCGGCCAGGCCGGATAGGCGATGGTGTAGAGGACGCCCCAGATGATGGTGGCGTAGAAGGTCCATAGCCACCAGCGCGGCATCGGGTTGTCGAATTCCTCGATCCCGTCCCACTCATGGCCGGTGGTGTTCGGATCGCCCTCGAACTTTTTCGATTTTTTGCTCATGCCCTCGCCTCCTTAGTCGCGGCGGGTTTGTCGTCGCCCTTGCGGGGCGCTGCTGCATCGGCTCCCCGGCGGGGCGCCGGAGCATCAACGTGGCGGAACGGGATGTTTGCGGTATCCTCGTAGGCCTTGGTGCTGCCTGGGCGGAACGCCCAGACAATTATTCCGATGAAGACGATGAACAGGAACAGCAGCATCCAGCTATCTGCAAATTCCCGCAGGAGTGTATAGAGTTCCATCCTATCCTCCCTTACCGGCTTGCATCCGGGGTGAAGGTCGAGAAGTCGACCAGCGTGCCCAGCATCTGCAGATAGGCGATCAGCGCATCGGCCTCGGAGACACCTGGCTGACCATCGAAGTTGCGCACGTTGACCTTGTCGCCATAGCGCTCCAGCAGCCCGTCATAGTCGCTGTCCGGATCCGCCTGGGCGCGGAAGTCGGCCTGTGCGGTCTCGATCATCTCCTCGCTGTAGGGCGTGCCCAGCATGGCGTTGGTGGCCATGATGTCGCCGATGTATTTGCCGTCGATCTTCTTGTCTTCGAGGAAGCCGTATTTCGGCATCACCGATTCCGGCACAACGGCCTGCGGGTCGCGCAGGTGGTCGACGTGCCACTCATCCGAGTAGCGGCCGCCCACCCGGGCCAGGTCGGGCCCGGTCCGCTTGGAGCCCCACTGGAACGGGCGGTCGTACATCGACTCCGCCGCCAGCGAGTAGTGGCCGTAGCGTTCGACCTCGTCGCGCATCGGGCGGATCATCTGGCTGTGGCAGACATAGCAGCCTTCCCGGATGTAGACCTCGCGGCCCGCCAGTTCGAGCGGGGTGTAGGGACGCATGCCCTCCACCTCCTCGATGGTGTTTTCCAGGTAGAACAGCGGTGTGATCTGCACCAGACCGCCGATGGTCACGACCAGGAAGCTGCAAATCAGCAGGAGGGTCGCGTTGGTCTCGAGGATCTTATGTTTGTCGAGAATAGCCATTGCTCCGGCCCTCCTTATTCAGCCGGGACCTGAACCGACAGGCTGGCCTCTTTGGCCGGTGCCCGGCGGACGGTCATCCACAGGTTGTAGCACATGATGATGGAGCCCGCGAGGAACATGACCCCGCCCAGACCGCGCACCACATACATCGGGAACTTCGCTGCCACGGTGTCGGCAAAGGAGTTCACCAGGAAGCCGTTAGCGTCCACTTCGCGCCACATCAGGCCTTCCATGATACCGGTCACCCACATCGACGCGGCGTAGAGCACGATGCCAATGGTGGCGAGCCAGAAGTGCCAGGACACGAGGCTGAGGCTGTACAGGCGTTCACGCTTCCACAGCACCGGCACCAGGTAGTACAGCGCGCCAAAGGTGATCATGCCGTTCCAGCCGAGTGCGCCGGAGTGCACGTGGCCAATGGTCCAGTCAGTGTAGTGGCTCAGCGAGTTCACTGCGCGGATCGACATCATCGGGCCCTCAAAGGTGGACATGCCGTAGAAGCCGACGGAGATCACCATCATCCGGATCACCGGGTCGGTGCGCAGCTTGTCCCAGGCACCCGAAAGGGTCATCAGGCCGTTGATCATGCCGCCCCAGCTGGGCATCCACAGGATCACCGAAAACACCATGCCCAGGGTCGAGGCCCAGTCAGGCAGCGCGGTGTAGTGCAGGTGGTGCGGACCGGCCCAGATGTACAGGAAGATCAGCGCCCAGAAGTGGATGATCGACAGCTTGTAGGAGAACACGGGACGTTCGGCCTGCTTCGGGATGAAGTAGTACATCATGCCCAGGAAGCCTGCGGTCAGGAAGAAGCCCACGGCGTTGTGCCCGTACCACCACTGCACCATCGCATCCTGCACGCCCGGCCAGACGATCACGGACTTGGAACCCCAGATCGACACCGGAATGGTCGCGTTGTTGACCAGGTGCAGCATGGCCACGGTGACGATGAACGACAGGAAGAACCAGTTCGCCACGTAGATGTGCGGTTCCTTGCGTTTGATGATGGTGCCCAGGAACACGGCCAGATAGGCGACCCAGACGATGGTCAGCCACAGGTCAACGTACCATTCCGGCTCCGCGTATTCCTTGGACTGGGTGCCGCCCAGCAAGTAGCCGGTTGCCGCCAGCACGATGAACAGCTGGTAGCCCCAGAACACGAACCAGGCCAAGTTGCCGCCCCAGAGGCGCGCCGCGGAAGTCCGCTGCACCACGTAGAAGGAGGTTGCGATCAGCGCGTTGCCGCCAAATGCAAAAATCACTGCAGAAGTGTGCAGCGGGCGCAGGCGGCCGAAATTGGCAAACCCTTGCGCCCAATCGAAATTCAGCGCCGGAAAGGCCAGCTGGAACGCAATGAAGGTCCCTGCCAGAAACCCGACCACGCCCCAAAAGGCGGTTGCAATTGTACCAGCGCGCACAACGCTGTCGAAATACTCATTTTCCAGACCAACAACTGCCTTTTTCGGCTCGTTGGTGTGGCGCAAAGTATAGAGGAACAGGCCACCGGCCACGATCATCACGATGACCGCATGCACCTGGTAAGCCAGATCCCGCGCGTAATTGGTACCGATCATCGCAAACAGCGTGACCAAACCAAGCGCTATCAGCTTGATATAGTTAGACATCTTGCGTCCCTTTGCCGTGCCCCCGCGAATCCTGCGGATACGGGGACGTTAATAGACCGCGCTCTTCTTGCAAAACGCGCCTCCCTCCTGCCTTGATCTGCATCAAGACAATTCCTGGCAACATGTGACACTTCTTCCCGTGCAGTGAAAACCCCCGCGCCGGGGCCATGGGGGCCCGCGGCGCTGAGACCCCGCCGGGAGGTGTCATGTCCTACAAGTCCTTGCTTACCGTTCTGACGGCTGCGGAAACCGCAGCGGCGCCCCTGGCGCAAATTGCGGCCCTGGCAGAAGAGTTCGGCGCCCATGCCGATGCGCTCTGCCTCGGTGTCGACCGCACCCAGACGGGCTATTACTACGCTGGCGCCAATGCCATGGTGCTGCAGGAAACCCTGGCCCGCGCCCAGGAAGAGGCCGAAGCGGTCCAGGCCGGCGCCGAGGAGGCGATGCAACGGGCGGGCGTGCCCTTTGCCACCGACAGCGGTGTTGCCCAGATCGCCGATCTTGGCCGCCACGTGGCGCGCCACGCGCGGTTCTCCGATCTGGTGGTGCTGGGCAAGCCCTATGGCAAGGAGAAACGCGCCGAGGCCGAGCCGATCGTCGAATCGGCGCTGTTCGAAGGCCGCGCGCCAGTGCTGGTGGTGCCGGACAAAGGCGAACCGCTGCGCAGACCCAAAACCGTGCTGGTGGCCTGGAACGAAAGCCTTGAGGCGATGACCGCAATCCGCAAATCTCTGCCGTTCCTGGTTGGCGCCGACCTCGTGCGCATTGCGGTGATCGACCCGCCGCAGCATGGGCCGGAGCGTTCGGATCCAGGCGGCATGCTGGCGCAGATGCTGTCCCGCCACGGCGTCACCTGCGAAATCGACGTGCTCAGCAAGACGCTGACCCGGGTGTCGGACATCCTGAACCGCCATGCGGCGGATACCGCCGCCGACCTGATCGTGATGGGCGCCTACGGCCATTCCCGTTTCCGCGAGGCCATCCTCGGCGGCGCCACCCGAAACATGCTGGAACAGGCGGCGGTCCCGGTGCTGATGGCGCATTGATACGCGCCGCAAGCTGATACTGATACAGACAAGAAAGGCGCCCCGCGGGGCGCCTTTTCTGTTTCGGGGCCTCGAGCGGCCTAGCTGGCCTTGCGGATCAGCCCGATCAGGAACAGCAGGATCACCGCGCCGATCGTGGCGTGGATCAGCGACCAGAAAAACCCTCCCCCTGCGGCAAAGCCCAGCGCCGGAAAGATCGTTCCGGCCAGAAAGGCGCCGACCACGCCGATGATGATATTGCCCAACAGGCCAAATCCGCGCCCCTGCATGATCTTGCCCGACAGCCACCCGGCCAGGGCTCCGATGATCAGCATCCCGATCACGCTTCCAAAATGCATTGCCGCCTCCGCTTTTGTGATGCGGCCAGTAGACCACAGTCCTTTTGCCGGGTCACGTTCAAGGTTGAGCTTGCCGGCAACCGGATCTCTGCCAAGCTGTCCCGTGGAACTCCCGACCGTCGTCCGCCCTTCCTAACGGGAGGACGCCAGCGGGTCCGGCGCAGCCGGGCACGCGCGGCCGCGGGAGCTTCCCGCCGCTTAAGCGGTAAGCTGCTTTGATCAACCCACTCGGCCGGCGCGCAAGCCCGCGCTGGCGGGCCGGCCTCAACCGCCAGCAAACAGTTCGGCAAAAAAGGAAAACGCCGCCCGCCCGGTTAGCCCAGGAAGCCGCCGTCGCTGTCGTCGCCGGCCTCTTCCATCAGGCGGCGCATGTCGGGCACGGTCACATGCCGCTTGCCCTCGAGTTCGATGATGCCGTCCTTCTTGAGCGCCGAGATCTGGCGGCTCACGGTTTCCAGCGTCAGGCCCAGGTAGTCGGCCATCGCCTCGCGGGTCAGCGGCAGGTCGAACACCATCCGGTTGGTGGCGCCGCCCGGCGTCAGCGTCGCATCGCGGCGGGCGATGATGGCCAGGAGGCTCGCGATTTTCTCGCGCGCGGTCTTGCGGCCCAGGACCAGCATCCACTCGCGCGCCGCGTCCAGCTCGTCCAGCGTCATCTCCAGCAGCCGGTGCGCGATATGCGGCGTGCGCTCCATCAGCTCCTCGAACGGCTTCTTGCGGAAGCAGCACATCACCACATCGGTGGTCGCCGCCACATCATAGGCCGCGCCTTCGCGGCCCGGGCGGCCGACAAAATCGCTGGGCAGCAAGAGCCCCACCATCTGGGTGCGCCCGTCCTCCATCGTCTGGGTCAGAGAGGCAATGCCCGACACAACCGAGCCGACGAAATTCATCACGTCGCCCGACCAGATGATCGGCTGCCCCGCCTCATAGGTACGGTAGTATTTTATGGCGTCCAGCTCCTCCAGCTCATCCGCATTGCAGCGTGCACAGACGGCACGGTGGCGGATCGGGCAGTCCCCGCATCTGGACTGTGACAGGATAGGAGCGTTCATTTGGGGGTCCGGTTGATCTGGGTCAAGGCTTGAGCTCGCGCGCTCCCTTAACGGTAATGGAATGGATCAGAAAGCTCAATTGGCCAAACTCGGTTTGTTTGACGCCAAAGTGCCGCGCTATACCAGTTATCCGACGGCGCCGCACTTTGGCAGATCGACCGATTCCGCACGGTCTTCCAGTTGGATGTCGAGCATTGCACCGGGCAGCAGCATCTCATTGTATGTTCATGTGCCTTTCTGCCGCAGATTATGCTGGTTTTGCGCCTGCCGCACGCAGGGCACCCAATCGGACGCGCCTGTGGCGGCCTATGTGGAGGTCCTCAAAGCGGAAATCGCCCTGCTCCGCCAGCAGCTGCCCGAGGGCATCACGCTATCGCGCCTGCATTGGGGCGGCGGCACCCCGACACTGCTGAACGCGGAGCAGATCCGGGATCTGGCGGCAGCGGTCACCGGCGCGTTTCCGCTGGCGCCTTATGCTGAGTTTTCGGTGGAGATCGACCCGAATGAGGTCGGCGACCGGCGCCTGGATGCGCTGGCCGAGTCGGGCATGAACCGCGCGTCTGTCGGGGTGCAGGACTTCGACAGCACCATCCAGCAGGCGATCGGCCGGATCCAGAGTTTCGAGACTACTAAGCAGGCCATCGACATGCTGCGGTCGCACGGGATCGGCAGCCTCAATGCCGATATCCTGTTCGGGCTGCCGCATCAGACCCCGGAGCGGATGACCGAAAGCGTGCAGAAGCTTTTGTCGCTCACCCCCGACCGGGTGGCGGTCTACGGCTATGCCCATGTGCCTTGGATGGCCGGGCGGCAAAGTATGATCCGGTCGGACACACTGCCAACGCCGGAGGCCCGGCTGGAGCTGTTTGAGACCGCGCGCCAACTGTTCTTGTGGGACGGATACCGGGAGATCGGCATCGACCATTTCTCACGGCCCGCGGACGGGCTGGCTATTGCCCAGCGCAGCGGCCGGCTGAGGCGCAACTTCCAGGGTTATACCGACGATCCGGCAGACGTGCTGATCGGCATCGGCGCCTCCGCCATTTCGCGCTTCCCGCAAGGCTATGCCCAGAATGCCCCCGGCACGTCGGACTACATCCGCGCCATCCGCACAGGCCGGTTCGCCACCGCCCGCGGCCATGCGTTCCAGGGCGAGGATCTGCTGCGGGCGCGGCTGATCGAAGCGCTGATGTGCGATTTCCGGATCTGCCGCCAGGAGATCCTGGCTCGCTTTGATGTCTCCCCGGCCCGGCTCGACACGCTGCTGCGCGCAACGGCAGCGGCGTTTCCCGGGATGCTGCAACTGTCGCCCGCCGGTCTGGAGATCAAGCAGGAAGCCCGGCCTCTGACCCGGATTATTGCCCGCAGCCTGGACGCCTATGAGCTGAGCAAAACCGGGCACAGTCCTGCGATCTGATCTCGCTGCGGCATCGGGATATCGGAATCGATAGCTGGCACGGCCTTTAAGCCGCCTGCACACTGGCACTGTGCTTCGGGATTCCCCATCGCTGCGCTTACGAAGAGCTTTCCACGTTTGCGGGCTTTGTTCCTCCCGAAGCACCAATGGGGCTGCTGCTTCATTTGAGTTGCGGCCCGCCGCAACGGGTGATTTATGCCCGCCTGGCTCTGGGGGACAGGGCGGCGCTGGCTTAGCAGTGCCGTAGCAATTAAGCGAAGGCCGGGATCTCTATCCCGGCCTGTTTCAGAACTCCAGCAGCCCCGCCTTGACAGCAATGGCGAGCGCTTCCTCCCGTGTTTTCGCGCCCAGCTTCTGACGCGCGGACAACAGGGTTTTGCGCACGGTGACTTCGGCGATGCCCAGCTCGTGCGCTATCCGGGTATTCAGATACCCTGCTGCAAGCAAAGCCAGAACCTGCTTTTCCCGGCCTGAGAGTGTCTTCCCGGCCCCCAGGTCATAAAGATCGAGACACTCCTCACCTTTGCCTGGCGCGCTGATAAATGCGGCGACGGCTGTTCCCGCCTGCCGGATCTTCTCGAACTGATCCTGGGTGAATTCCGAGGCCTTCTCGCGGGCGCAAAATACGACTGTCTTGCTGGTGTCCGGGCTGGCCCCGGCAAACCGCATGGCATACCCCAGCGTGTACCCCATATCCCAGGTTGTCCAATTGAAGTCCAAATGCCGCTGGCTTGGCGCCGCAGCGCGTTCCAACGTGCCGGTTATATGCAGGGACGGGTAGAAAGGCTGGGCAATTTCACAAACAAACTGATCCACCTCGTAAAATTTTTGGCTTGCATACTCGGTCAGGAATTCGCTGCTCATGCTGCTTCTCATCCAAAGAAGCCTGCGGGTTTTGATTTCAACCTCAGCCACGTTCAGCGCGGCGGCTCCAAGCGAGGCCATTACCTCGTTTGCAATACGCCACCGGTCAGCGCTGGTCTGTGCCGACATGAATCTTTCGTAAAGATCCATTCCCCCAATCTGCATTCGGATATTTTTGCA
The DNA here is from genome assembly GCF_982940295.1 of Leisingera sp. Lineage (NCBI taxonomy): Bacteria > Pseudomonadati > Pseudomonadota > Alphaproteobacteria > Rhodobacterales > Roseobacteraceae > Leisingera > Leisingera sp. The sequence goes on along the minus strand of NZ_CEYXRG010000005.1, from coordinate 201,177 downwards.
TAATTTTACGGTATTTTGAACTGAATAAAAATTATGCACTCTATGCGCGCACTCAAAACAGCGGAAACATCCGCAACCTCAAGGGTTTATCCAGCAGCCGCCAAAAGCCTTCTGGTGTAGTCCTGCTGCGGATTGCGGAACAGGGCATCGGCCGGCCCGGCTTCGACCACATCGCCCTGGTTCATCACCAGCACATTGTGCGACATCGCCCGCACCACGTTCAGGTCGTGGCTGATGAACAGATACGCCAGCCCGTAACGCGCCTGCAGGTCGCGCAGCAGCTCGACGATCTGCACCTGCACGGTCATGTCCAGCGCCGAGGTCGGCTCGTCCAGCACCACCAGCTTGGGCCGCAGCACCATGGCGCGGGCAATGGCGATGCGCTGGCGCTGGCCGCCGGAGAACTCATGCGGGTAGCGGTCCATTGCGCCTGGGTCCAGCCCCACCTCGCGCATCACCTCGGCCACCAGTTCGCGGGTATCGCGGTGCCGGTCCACCTTGTGGATCGACAGCCCCTCCGCGATGATCTGGGCGCAGGTCATCCGCGGGCTGAGCGAACCGAAAGGGTCCTGGAACACGATCTGCATGTCCTTGCGCAAGCGGCGCAGGTCGCGGGTCGACCATTTGCGCAGGTCCTGGCCTTGGAAATTCACCGCGCCTTCCGACGCGATCAGCCGCATGATGGCCAGCGCCAGCGTGGTCTTGCCGGAGCCGCTTTCGCCGACGATCCCCAGCGTCTCGCCTGCCCGGACCGAGACCGTCACCGGGTTCACTGCCTTCACATGCCCCACGGTGCGTTTCAACAGGCCGCGCTGGATCGGGAACCAGACCTTGAGATCGCGGGTGGCAACCAGTTCTTCGGCGCCTTGGGGCACTGGCGGCGGGGTGCCGGAAGGCTCTGCCGCCAGCAGTTTCTGCGTATAGGGGTGTTGCGGGTTCGCGAAAATCTCCGCTGCCGGGCCTTCCTCGACAATCTCACCGTCCTTCATCACGCAGACCCGGTCGGCGATGCGGCGCACGATGCCGAGGTCATGGGTGATGAACAACAGCCCCATGCCCTCGCTTTCCTTCAGCTCCGCCAGCAGATCAAGGATCTGCGCCTGGATGGTCACATCCAGCGCGGTGGTGGGTTCATCCGCGATCAGGATGTCGGGCTTGTTGGCCAGCGCCATGGCGATCATCACCCGCTGCCGCTGTCCGCCCGACAGCTGGTGCGGATAGGCGCTGAGCCGGTTTTCCGCATCGCGGATGCCGACCTTCTCCATCAGTTCCAGAATGCGCGCACGGGCCGCCTTGCCGGTCAGCCCCTGGTGCAGCGCCAGCGATTCCTCCAGCTGGCGTTCGATGGTGTGCAGCGGGTTGAGCGAGGTCATCGGCTCCTGAAAGATGAAGCTGATGTCATTGCCGCGCACCTGCATCAGGTGCTTCTCGTCGGCGCCGACCATTTCGGTGCCGTCATAGGTGACGGAGCCCTCGACGATGGCGCTGTCGCCCAGCAGCGACACGGTGGAGAGCGCCGAGACCGATTTGCCGGAGCCGCTCTCGCCGACCAGTGCCACGGTCTCGCCGCGGCCCACCGAGAAGGACACGCCGCGCACGGCCTGGGTGATCTTGCCGTCCTGCCGGAAGGAGACGCGCAAGTCTTTGACGTTCAGGAGTGGGGAGGCCAGTGTTGTCATAATTCTTCGCTTGGCAACTTTTCAGCAAGGGCGGTGCCCGTCCGCGGGCGGAAACGAAGTGCCCGCCCATGGGGGCGGACGGGCACTGCCCGGCGTGCCGCCGGGCGGTACACATCAAGGGTACCTGCGTCACTCATGAAAACGTCTTCCTCGGATCAAAGGCATCGCGCACGCCCTCAAAGATGAACACCAGCAGCGACAGCATGATGGCAAAGGTGAAAAAGGCGGTGAAGGCGAGCCAGGGCGCCTCCAGGTTCTGTTTGGCCTGCAGGGTCAGCTCCCCCAGCGAGGGCGCCGAGGACGGCAGGCCGAAGCCAAGGAAGTCCAGCCCCGCCAGCGCCGAGATGGTGCCGGTCACGATGAACGGCAGCATGGTCAGCGTCGCCACCATCGCATTGGGCAGCATGTGACGGAACATGATGGTCATGTTGCCGACCCCCAGCGCCTTGGCCGCGCGGACATATTCCAGGTTGCGGGCGCGCAGGAACTCGGCCCTGACCACGCCGACCAGCGCGGTCCAGCCGAACAGCACCATCAGGAACACCAGGAGCCAGAAACTGCGCCCCAGGATCGCAAACATGATGATGATCACGTAAAGCGTCGGCGTGGAGCTCCAGATCTCGATGATGCGCTGGAACACCAGGTCCAGCCAGCCGCCGAAATACCCCTGCACTGCGCCCGCCAAGATGCCCAGCACCGTGGCCGCGCCGGTCACGATCAAGGTGAACAGGATCGACAGGCGGAAGCCGTGGATCACCCGCGCCAGCACATCTCGCTTGGTGTCATCGGTGCCCAAGAGGTTCTGGCCGTTGGGCGGCAGCGGCGCCGCGCCGGGGCGGTCGACAGTGGTGTTGTAGCTGTAGGGGATCGGCGGCCAAAGGGTCCAGCCTTCCTCAAACCCTTCTGCGGCATAGGTGCCTGCGGAGATATCCTCCAGGATCGTCTCCGGTTCATCAAAGCAATCCTCGATCCCGCCGGAGCGGATCAGGCATTCCACCTCCGGGTCGCTGTAAATCGCCTCGGTCCTGAAGTCGCCGCCGAATTGGGTCTCCGGGTAGAACTTGAACACTGGAGTGTAGATCTCTCCGCGGTAGCTCACCAGGATCGGTTTGTCGTTGGCGATGAACTCGGCAAACAGCGACATCGTGAACAGCACGGTGAAGATGATCAGCGACCAGAAGGCGCGCTTGTTCTTGCGGAAATTGTTCCAGCGGCGCTGGTTCAGGGGGGAGAGTGCCATCCCTCAGCCCTCCCGCTTTTCAAAGTCGATACGCGGATCGACCAGCACGTACATCAGGTCGGAGATGATGCCGACCACCAGGCTCATCAAGCCAAAGATGAACAGCGTGCCAAAGATCACCGGGTAATCCCGCGCCACCGCGGCCTCGAACCCCAGCCGGCCCAGGCCATCCAGCGAGAAGATCGTCTCGATGATCAGCGAGCCGGAGAAGAAGATGCCGATGAAGACAGACGGGAAACCCGCGATCACGATCAGCATCGCATTGCGGAACACATGGCCATAGAGCACCCGGTTCTCGCTGAGCCCCTTGGCGCGGGCGGTCATCACGTAGTGCTTCTTGATCTCGTCGAGGAAGGAGTTCTTGGTCAAGAGCGTCAGCGTTGCAAAGGCGCCAATGGTCGAGGCCAGCACCGGCAGCGCAATGTGCCAGAAGTAATCGCCAATCTTGCCCAGCAGGCTCAGCTGATCCCAATTGTCCGACGTCAGCCCGCGCAACGGGAAGATCTGCCAGTAGGAGCCGCCGGCAAACAGCACCAGCAGCATGATGGCAAACAGGAAGGACGGGATTGCATAGGCCGCGATGATCACGCCGCTGGTCCAGGTGTCAAAGCGCGAGCCGTCGCCCAGCGCCTTGCGGATGCCCATCGGGATCGAGATCATGTAGGCGATCACCGTCGACCACAGGCCGAGCGAGATCGACACCGGCATCTTCTCCAGCACCAGGTCTGTCACGTCGATCTTGCGGAAATAGCTTTCGCCGAAATCGAACTGCACATAGTTCCACAGCATCGTCAGGAACCGTTCCAACGGCGGCTTGTCGAGGCCGAATTGCTCCTCCAGCTCCTTGATCAGCTCCGGCGGCAGGCCTTGGCGGCCGGCATAGTTTTCATTGGCGCTGATCGCCTCGGTGCCCGCGTCACCGCCGCCGCCGGCAAAGCCCTCGAACACGTCGCCGCCGCCTTCCAGCTGGGCGATGATCTGTTCCACAGGGCCGCCTGGCACAAACTGCACCAGCGCAAAATTCACCAGCAGGATGCCGAACAGCGTCGGGATCACCAGAAGCAGGCGTCGGAGGATATAGGCTGCCATGTCCGTGTCTTACCGCAGGGCGCCAGCGGCCTTGAGCTCCGCCTCGCGGGCGGCGTCGATCCACCACAGATCCAGCATCCCCGTGTTATACGGCGGCAGGTTTTCCGGGTGGCGGTACATGTCCCAATAGGCAATCCAGTTCACGTCCAGATACCAGGCCGGCACCATGAACCGCTTGGCGCGCAGCACCCGGTCCAAAGCGCGGGCATTGGCGCGCAGCTCCTCCTGGGTGTTGGCATTGACGATATTGCCGATCAGCGCATCCACCGCCGGATCGGCCAGGCCTGCCGGGTTGAACACCGAATACTCATGCGCTTCGGAGCCGAAATACTGGTAGAGCCCGGTCGAGGGCTCCAGCGACATCGGAAAGGCATGGGAGATCATGTCGAACTCCTTTTCCCGGCGGCGGCTGGTGTACTGGGCGTAATCCACCCGGTTCAGCAGCGCATCTACCCCCATGGTGCGCAGGTTGCTGATATAGGGCTGCACGATGCGTTCGATGGTCGGGCTGTCGGCGAGGAATTCGACCTTCAGCACCTTGCCTTGGGTGTTGCGGCGCACCCCGTCATCGCCAACGGTCCAGCCGGCCTCTTCCAGCAGCTTCATCGCCCGGCGCAGGTTCTTGCGGTCGCCCGGCCGTGACGCCTTGGAGCTGTGCGCCATCACCGGTTCTGAGGTCAGGATTGACGGGTCGATCTGATCACCCAGCGCTTCCAGCACCTCTTTCTCGCGGCCCTCCGGCAGGCCCTTCGCCGCAAGCGGAGAATCCTGCCAGAAAGACGAGCGGTGGCGGAACAGCCCGTATTGCAGGCTCTCGTTGGTCCATTCGAAATTGAACGCCAGCTGCAGCGCCTCCCGCACACGGATGTCCTGGAACTTGGGCTTAAGCAGGTTCATCACAAAGCCATTGGCGGCGGGCACGTTGCCGTCCGGGATTTCACCCTTGATCACTTGGCCCTTTTCCACCGCGGCAAAGTCATAAGCGGTGGCCCAGCTTTTGGAATTGTTCTCCGGCCGCAAGGTATAGACCCCTGCCTTGAACCCTTCCATCGCAGCAATCGCGTCGCCGAAATACTCCACCCGGATGCGGTCATAGTTGTGGCGGCCCACGTTCACATTCAGGTCTGCGCCCCAATAGTTGGGGTTGCGCTTGTAGGTGATGCGCTGGTTCACCTCGGCGCTTTCCAGCATGTAGGGGCCGGAGCCGATGCCCGGATCCAGCCTCGGCTCATCCAAGCGGCGGTTCTCCGGGTCGGCCTCGAACCAGGCCTTGGAGAACACCGGCGTGCCGCCCACCTGGGTGATCATCGCCCGGCGCGGGAAGTCTGGGCTGAAATGGAACTTCACCCGGTGCGGCCCCAGTGCCTCGGCCTTGGGGATGCGCTTGCGCACCGCCTCGGCATAGGATTTCAGGCCCTGATCCAGCAGGATATTATGGGAGAACACCACGTCGTCAGCAGCAACTGGGGAGCCGTCGGAAAACGTCGCCTCGGGGCGCAGGTTAAAAATTACCCAATCCTGGCTTTCGGGGTATTCCAGGCTCTCGGCAATCAGCCCGTAGTAGGAGCCGGGCTCATCATAGGATTCCACCAGCAGGCTTTCGAAATGGTCCGACGACAGCGCCCCTGCCCTTCCCTTACGGGTGAAGGGGTTCATGCTGTCAAAGGTGCCGACAGCAGAGATCGACAGCTCGCCGCCCTTTGGCGCCTCCGGGTTCACATAGTCGAAATGGGCGAAGCCTTCCGGGTATTTCAGCTCGCCGAACTCGGCAAAGCCGTGGCTCTTGATGATGGTCTCTTCCGCCTTGGCCAGCGTGGCCGCCGCAAGTGCCAGAATCAGACCCAAGGCCAGCGCCGCCGCGGCCTGCAGCGGGTTCACCCTGTCTTTCACGCGCACGCGTGCCGCAGCTCGAGCGGTTTTCATCTGCCAAGACCTCCTATGCCCGGAACGTCGGCCCGGATTTTTCGCCCCCAAGCTAATGTCCGCAGGCGGTAACATTCAAGTTGAGATTGGGTGATTGGGAGCGTGATCTGGGCATAAAGCAGCCGAAACAAGGACCTGCGCGCAACCGCGCTTGCGCGAAATAAAATTGCCTGCCAGCCTCACATCACAATTGCGTTATGGAATGAGGGAGTCTGCCGATGCTGAAATCAATGAAGTTTGCCGCGCTTGCGGTTGCCGGAGCCGCCGCGCTCAGCGCCTGCGCCCAGCAGGAAGAAGAAGTGGTCTACAGCAGCCCGGAAGAGGCATATTGCGTGCAGACCGGCGGCAGTTACGTGCTGCGCAGCGGCAAGGCCGGCACCATCGGCGTCTGCATCCTGCCCGACGGCACAGAGCGCGATGCGCTGGCCTATTACCGGGAGAACAATCCGGCCTAAGCCGGCGCCACTTGCGAGGGCATCAAAAAAAGCCGCTGCGGTCTGCAGCGGCTTCTTTGTTTGGATAGCTGGGACAGCGGTCCGGATCAGTCGTCCAGGCTGTCCAGATAGGCGATGAGGTTCACCCGGTCGGCCTGCTTCTTCAGGCCGGCGAACGACATGGTGGTGCCGGAGGCATAGGCAGACGGCTTGGCCAGGAAGGCGTCCAGCTCTTCCGGGGTCCAAGCACCCGGCAGTGCGGAGAGGGCACCGGAGTAGCCAAAGCCCGGCGCGGCGGCGATTTCGCGGCCGACAATACCATACAGGTACGGGCCGGTGGCGTTGGCGCCATCTTCCAGCTTGTGGCAGGCAGAGCATTTCTTGAATACCTTGGCGCCTTTCGCGGCATCGGCGGAAGCCATCAGCTCTTCGAAGCTGACTTCCGGCTCGTCGCTGCCGGCGTCCTCGGCGGTGGCAACTTCGATCACATAGGAAGCCTCACCGTGGCTGTCCATGTGATACAGTACTTCTGCGCCCCATTTGCCCAGAAGGAATACCAGGAACGCGCCGCAGACGCCTGCGGTCGCTTTGGTGAGGGTCATCGTGTCAAACATGATCGCGAGTCCATTTAGCTGTCTGACGGGGTGTCTAAGGCTTCCCCTCCCAAGTGGCAAGGTATAGACAGCGCGACGAAACGCCCAAATATTGAAGTTTTGCACGGGGAACACACCCATGAGCCGCAAAATCGCCATTCAGGGGGAGCTGGGCTCCTACAGCCACGAGGCCTGCCGCATCGCCCGCCCCGGCATGGAGGTGCTGGCCTGCCGCACCTTCGAGGACATTCTGGAGGCGGTGCGCACCGGCGAGGCAGAGCAGGCAATGCTGCCGGTGGAGAACTCCACCTACGGGCGGGTGGCCGACAGCCACCGGCTGCTTCCGCACAGCGGGCTGCACATTATCGACGAAGCCTTTGTGCGGGTGCATATCAACCTGCTGGCGGTGCCGGGGGCGAAATTGGAAGACATCCGCGAGGCGCATTCGCATCTGGTGCTGCTGCCGCAGTGCGGAACCTTCCTGCGCGAGCATGGCATCCGCGGCCGCGTCAGCCCCGACAACGCCCGCGCCGCCCGTGACGTGGCCGAGGCCGGCGACATCCACTCCGCCGCGCTGGCCAGCGAACTGGCGGGCGAGATTTACGGGCTGGAGGTGCTGGCCCGCCACATCGAGGACAACGGCGACAACACCACCCGCTTCCTGATCATGGCGCAAGAGCCGGATTACACCCGCCGCGGCGCCCACAACATGATCACCAGCTTCGTTTTTCAGGTTCGCAACATCCCGGCGGCGCTCTACAAGGCGATGGGCGGCTTTGCCACCAATGGCATCAACATGACCAAGCTGGAAAGCTACATGGTGGACGGATCGTTCACAGCCACCCAGTTCTATGCCGATATCGAAGGCCACCCGGACGATGCCAATGTGCAGCTGGCAATGGATGAGCTGAGCTATTTCACCACCAACGTGGAAATCCTCGGCGTCTACCCGGCGGACAACGGCCGGTTCTAGGCCCGCCGGAATTCGGCGCGAATTCCGGCCAGGAAAAATCGACTTTTCCTGGCCGTTTTCATTGTATGAAAACGGCGCCCTGCATCAAGCTGTTTGGGAATTAAGTGAGAGGCTGGACATCGACCCAAGCGGGGCTCGTTGTGGCTGCTTCCTTCCGGACCTGACCAGGTTGGCGAGGCGCTTGCCCGCGCCAACCTCTCGAATCCCGATATAAGCGCGGCCGCCGGGATTGGCAAGGGCCGCACACACCGGGCGTTCTATGGCTCAGAGCCGCAGCTCGAGCTGCCAGAAACCGCTGCCAGTGACCCCGCGCGGTGTCACCAGTCCGGCGGGCAGCTCATCCATATGCGCAGCCGCCGCCGGCCCGGTCACAGCCACTGCGCTGGTGCCGGGCATCGGCGCCAGGCGCCAGGGGTATGGCGCCTCTGCCAGCGGGTCGGCAGGCAGCCGACCGGCGATATAGTCGCGCACCGCCTGGCGGATCCGCATTGGCGCCAGCGGCAGCTCTTCGGCCTCTCGCAGCATCCGGAAGCTGCCGCCGCCGCTGACCCGGTAGCTGTTTGCAGCCACCGCGAAACGCTGCTCCGGCGCCACTGGCCGCCCGTTCCAGCTCAGATCCGCGATCCGGCGCGCCGAGGGATTTATGCACTCCCCTGTGGCGGAAAACCGCGGCGGCTGCGACAGATCGATCTGATAGGTCAGCCCGAAAACCACGTCGAAATGATGCCCCGCCCGTTGCGGATCGGCCAGCAGGCTGCCGGAGCTGCCGGGTTCGATCCGGTTGAACAGCCCCGCCGACATCTCCAGCCACTCCCGCAGCTGCGCACCGGTGACCGTGACCACCCGCAGTTCATTGGGAAAGACCTGCAAATCGGCAATGTTGCGCGCGCACAGTTCCCCGGCCGGGATGTCGGTATAGGAATGCGGGCCGGAACGGCCGCCGAATTTGCACGGCGCCGCGGCAGACAGCAGCGGCAGGTGTTCCGTGGCGGTGCCCCGCAGCAGCGGCCGCACCGCAGCCGCCTGGGCACAAGCAACCAGCGCCAGGCCCCGGTCGGGCGCGAAAAAGGTGAAATAGGAATGCATCGCCACTGGACTGTAGCCCGCAGGCTGCCGCATCCGTTCCAGGGTCCGGGCGTGGTCTGCCGCCATCGCCCGGGTGAATCCGGCCTCCTCATCCACCAGTGGCTCAGCAGCACCGGAAGGCCCTGTCTGCGCCACCGGCTGAAGGCTGGCGGTGCCGCCAGCAAGCTGCCAGCCCGCGCCGGTATGCTCCAGCTCCAGGCTTATGACGCCCAGGTGCGACCCGTGCGCGCCTGGCATCACCACCGGCTTGGCGAAAGGATACTCCGGGTCGGGCAGCGTTAAATGGGTATGTCCGCCCACCACCGCATCAATCCCGGGCAGCGCCGCCAGCTGTTCCAGCGCGTTCTCGCTGTGGTCCGCCCCGGTCCTGGCCGCGATGCCGGTGTGCGCCAGTGCCAGCACCACATCGCAGCCTTCATCCCTCAGCCGCCGGGCCTGGGCTTCGGCGGTTTCCACGATACCCGCGGCCTCCAGCTCCACTTCCAGCGCGTGGCCGCTCCAGATCAGTGTCTGGGGCGGCAGCACCGACAGCAGGCCGATCCGCACCGGCGGCAGGCCGGGGCAGCCCGGGATTTGCCGCTCCAGTACCGCGTTCTTTGCGAAAGGCAGTTCATACCCGGGCTGCACCGCCGTCAGGCTGGAGCACAGCACCGGGCAAGGCACGTCCGCAAGCACACCCGCCAGCGCTGTGAGACCGTAATCAAAATCGTGATTGCCCAGGCCGGCCGCATCATACTCCAGCACCTGAAAGGCGCGCGCCAGCGGATGCGGCCCTTTGGCACCAGGAACGATATCGCCCAGCGGCGAGCCCTGAAAGCCGTCACCGTTGTCGACCAAAATACAGGCTGCACCCTGCTCAACCGCCGCGGCACGCTCGCGGGCGATCAGGCTGGCCACCCGGGACAGGCCGATGGCCGGGTCGGGGCGGTCGGAATAATAGTCATGGCTCAGCAGGTTGCAGTGCAGGTCCGTGGTCGCCAGGACGCGCAGCACCCCAGCGGGCCGGGCCTTCGGAGCCCCCGCCCCGCTCGTCATGTCCGAATCTCTGCTGACACCGCCTGCCCGCCGCTCCTCTCGCACCATTCGGCGCCATTCTTGATTGACGGCTATTTGAGTCAGCGTTCTAAGGATTTGCAATAACTCCTTTCGGCGGTTTGTTAACTTTTTGCGGCCGCCTCACCCCCTGCGGCATGGTTGCACCATGGTTTACTGAAAAAAGCCCCCGCGGCAGCCCGAAAGGTGTGGCGGCGCAGCGACAGGCAAGCGCGTATCGCGGTGAAATACTGGCAACGCCTGCGGCACACTGTCATGGATTGCCGCAGCCGGTCCGGGATGCCGGGTCAACAGCCGCCAGTCAGAGGGGAGCCGCCATGAAACGCGCAGAACAAGTGACCTTCGGCGGCGGCGGGCTGGATCGGGCTGCGCATCTGCGTACCGACGCAGTAGCGTTGAACACGGCCTGGCACAGCGCCAAGGCCCGGGTGCTCTTGATGTGGCGCGGCAAGCCGCTGACACTGCGTAAAACAGAGGCGGATCTGCCCTGCGGCCTGGCCTGGACCGCGCCGGACCACCCGCTGGCCGCCAGCGGCCGGGACACAGCTCTGTTCCTCGGGCTGGAGCCCGGCGGCGCGCCCTGCTTCGCCTGCGATATCAGCGGCTGGCAGCCCGAAGGCCTGGACCAGGAGGCGCTCAACAGCTTTGCCGACGCCAGCGAGCAGCAGCACCCGGATCTGCCGAAGGCCCATGTCTTTGCCGAGCTGCGCCGGGTAATGACCCGCCTCACGCCGCTGGAGGCCGAACTGGCCACCACTGCCAAGGCCATGCTGTCCTGGCATCGCAGCCACCGGTTCTGCGCCTGCTGCGGCGCGCCCAGCGACATGGCGCAGGCGGGCTGGCAGCGGGTCTGCCCATCTTGCAAGGCGCCGCATTTTCCGCGCACCGACCCGGTTGTGATAATGCTGATCACCCATGGAGATTCAGTGCTGATGGGCCGCTCGCCCGGCTGGCCCGAGGGGATGTATTCGCTGCTCGCAGGGTTTGTTGAACCCGGCGAGACGCTGGAGGCCGCGGTGCGCCGCGAGGTGCTGGAGGAAACAGGCGTCAGGGTCGGCCCTGCCAGCTACCTGTCAAGCCAGCCCTGGGCCTTTCCCATGTCTCTGATGTTCGGCTGCGCAGGCGAGGCGCTCAGCCGTGAAATCACCGTCGATCCGGCAGAGATCGAGGACGCGCTGTGGATCAGCCGCCAGGAGATGATGACGGTCTTTGCAGGCGATCACCCGGTTCTAAAGCCTGCACGGGAGGGGGCAATTGCCCATTTTCTGCTGAAGAACTGGCTTGCGGACACGCTGGACTAAGGCGCATATTGCCGCAAACCGCGCCACAGCCAGGCGGCGCATAAGAGGCAGGCAGATATGAAATTTCAAAGCAAAGAAGACATCGAGTCCCCTATTGCCGAGGTCTTCGGTGCGATTTCCGATTTTGAGCTGCTGGAGCGCTCCGCCCTGCGCCGCGGCGTGGAGCTGCAGCGGACAGGCGACCTTGCCCATCCGGAGAACGGCCTGGCCTGGGACCTGAAATTCAGCTTCCGCGGCAAGCCGCGCGACATCCAGCTGACTTTGTCGTCCTACGCACCGGTGACGGGCCTGACTCTGTCCGGCAGCGGCAGCGGCGTTGACGGCCGGATGGAAGTGGAGCTGCTGGCGCTGTCGCCGCAGCGGACGCGGATGTCTGTAGAGCTGAAGCTGACCCCCTCCAACCTGACCGGCCGCCTGCTGGTGCAATCCCTGAAGCTGGCGCGCAGCAACCTGACCCGCCGCTTCAAACTGCGCCTCGCCGAATTCGCAAAACTCACCGAAGAACGGCTGAACCGCACCGCCTGAGCCGCTGCCAGGCGCCCGGCCCCCGGGTCAGGCCTGCGGCAGCAGGCGCGGCCACAAGGCAGCGTTTTCGCGGGCAAATGCCCCCAGGTGGCCAATTGACTTCAGCCCCAGCTCCCGCGGGGCCAGAACTGCCCGGCTCTGCGCAGCACCGCCGAACACCTCACCCAGCCGCCAGACCGCCTCCGGCGGCACAACGTCATCATCCGCCATCGCAAACAGATCCACCGGGATGCCGGTCTCTGCCCAGCGCGGCTGCGGCAGTCCGCGCCCCGTCTCCGGCAGATAGCTGCCACGGGTGGTGCACCAGCGCCGCCATTGCCAGTAAACTCCTGCCGGCAAATCGGCCCCGAACCCCACCGCACGCCCGGGCAGATAGCCCAGGACACGGGCCGCCAGCGGCACATGGCCGAACCAGAAAGCCAGCGCCAGCGCGCGGTAGGGCCAGGGATGATCGTGGTGATGCACCAAGCCGCCCGCAACCACGATCATGCGGGCGACGTCCTCAAGATCGTCCTGCAAGGGCATCAGCATCGCGCCCAGCGAATGGCCGATCACCCACAACGGCACGCCCGCATAGTGCCGCCGCATTTCGGCCCGGGCAGCGGGCTGATCCGCCAGCGCCCAGTCGGCCATCGTCACCTTGGACCGGCGCGGATGGTCCCGCGCCGAGTCTCCGAAATCCGTGTAGTCATAGGTCAGGCAGGCAATCTGCTGCTCTGCCGCCAGCCAGCGTGCGAAATGCCGGTAAAACCGCTGCGGCACCCCGGTTGCGCCGTTCAGCACCACCGCTGCCTTCACCGCGCCATCCGGGAGGTACAACCGTCCCGCCAGCGCCCCCGTTCGCGAGGCAAAGCGCACCTCTTCCTCCCGGAAACCGGCGGTAAGTTCTGCGTGTCCGTCGAGCATGGCAGCCTCCTAGACCAATCGGTCCAATTCCTGACTGGACCATTTGGTCTAATGCTGTCAAGCTGCCGCCATGACTGACGTGACGACAACCAGCCCGCCTACCGGCAGCCCGGCCCCGACCCGGGACCGGCTGATCCGGGCGGCCGCCGGCCTGTTCCGGAACAAGGGCTATAACGGCACTGGCCTGGCTGAATTGCTGGCCGCCGCCGAAGCGCCAAAGGGCTCGCTCTACCACCATTTCCCCAACGGCAAGTCCGACCTCGCGCTGGCGGCGTCCACTTGGGCCTCGGAGCAGATGCTGGCCCTGATTGACGCCGCCTTCGACCCGGCCCCAAGTTTCGAGGCCGGGGCCAAGACGGTCTGCTACAAGCTGGCGAAACTCTTTGACAAGCAGGGCAAATGGAGCGGCTGCCCGGTCTCTGCAACCCTGTTCGCCGGGCCGGAAAACGACGCCTTCCGTCAGCACGCCGCAGACCTGTTCGAGAGCTGGATCGCGGCCACCGCCCGCCACGCCCAGCGCCTGGGCCTCCCGCAGGATGAGGCGCGCGCGGCGGCGGAAAATTTCTATATCCTGCTGCAGGGCGGCTGGCAGCTGGCGCGGGTGCGGCGCGATTCGGATGTGATCCGCGCCCTGCACACTCAGATGCAGCTGCAGAAAACCGATTGACGACTCAGGGAACCAGCCGCTACCGCTTGTGGTGATGGTTCCCGTGCCACAGAATCTTGTGTCCGGGATGAAAAGGGAACACGGTGCGGCCCCGCCCCAGGCAAGGCCAAGTCCGCGACTGCCCCCGCAACTGTAAGCGGCGAGCGACCCCGATAGAGCCACTGGCCTGATGCGAGGCCGGGAAGGATCGGGAAAGCTGCGACCCGCAAGTCAGGAGACCTGCCATCGAACGTATAACTCGAACCCGGGCGGGGTGTCCGGACAGGGTCTGATGGCACCGCGGGACTCCCGCTTTCTCATCCGGTCTCTTGTCCCCCAAACCCCCGCACCACGCGCGGAGGGCGCAGATATGATGTGGACGGACCAGACGCATTTCTATGCGGCAACGGATTGCAAATACCTCGGGAAGCCTTGTCCAGCGGCAGAGCGGATGATCGCCAAACTGGCCGAGGCGATGACCAAGGCCAAGCCGCTGACGCAAGAAGATTTTGAAATCACCGGCACCACCGCGCTGGACGGCTGCCCGCGCACCTGCCCGGCGCAGTTTGCCGCCAGCCACGACCGGATCCGGCTGTTCTGCGGCGTCGGCGAGGATGCCCCGCGCGAGGGCCTCGACCGCTTTGCCGATGCGATCCTCAGCCGCGACGGCACCGGCTTTGCCGCCTCCCGCCTGGACGCCCGCCCCTGCGCGCTGATGGAAGCGCTGCCGAAGACGGCAGAGGCGCGGCAAGCAGAACATATGATGGCGCTTTGACCTGAAATTCAACCTGCCCGGCTTCTCGGCCGGGCGGTGCCGTATATACTCTTTCATACGCCTGTGGTTACCGCTCTACGGTGCACAGGCCCAGTCGAGCTGCGCGTCCGTTTCCACTGCGCAGGGCCTGACCGACCGCAGCCGCGCCAGTGCCTGCGCCGGATCCTCGCCGCATTCCACCATCAGCCGCAGCACCGCCATCCCGGAGCGCCCGCAGCCGCCCCGGCAATGCACCAGCACCCGGCCGCCGCCGCCCAGCGCCTGCCGCGCCGACCGGCTGGCAGCCGGCCATTTCGCCGCCACCTCCGGCGGCGGCGTGCCGAAATCCGGCACCGGCAGGTGCAGCCAGCGGCAGGCCATGCTCTGGAGGTCCACCCCCAGCCGCGGCGCCCCGGCGGCCACGTGCTCAGCCTCCGTGGTCATCGAGAACACCAGCCCCGGCTTCCATTGGTAAATCTGGATCAGGTCGCCGCGGTAATCCCCCTCTGCACCGGGCAGCCGGCACAGCGCCAGAATGCCGCCGCCCGCGGACAGCGCGTGGATTGTCAGCCCAGCTTGCGCCGCCTCATCCTGCGCTGCTGGATCAGAGGTATCTTCAGATCGCATACCGCCTCCTAGCCGCTGCGTTCCTGCCCCCCGCATTGCCCCCTATGCCCCAGCCTAACCGGTCAGCGCACATTCCCAAAGTGCTTTTGCAGCCAGAGGATTGCCCCGTTCTGCGGTGGACGAACGGGCTGCGCTTCAATACCCTGCGCGGAACGCGGACCACCCCGCACATCGAATCCGGCACGAGACACCATGAACGATACCCCCAGCGGCACCACCGGCGGCACCGGTCAATCCCAATACCAGGTTCTGGCCCGCAAATACCGGCCCGAGACCTTTGCCGATCTGGTGGGCCAGGACGCGATGGTTCGGACGCTGAAGAACGCCTTTGCCGCCGACCGCATCGCCCAGGCCTTCATCATGACCGGCATCCGCGGCACCGGCAAAACCACCACCGCACGGATCATCGCCAAGGGCATGAACTGCGTTGGCCCTGACGGCACCGGCGGCCCCACCACCGATCCTTGCGGCCGTTGCGAGCATTGCACGGCGATCATGGAAGGCCGCCATGTCGACGTGATGGAGATGGACGCCGCCTCCCGCACCGGCGTCAACGACATCCGCGAGATCATCGACTCGGTGCAGTACCGCGCGGCCTCGGCGCGCTACAAGATCTACATCATCGACGAGGTCCACATGCTGTCGACCAGCGCGTTTAACGCGCTGCTCAAGACGCTGGAGGAGCCGCCCGCGCATGTGAAGTTCATCTTCGCCACCACCGAGATCCGCAAGGTGCCGGTGACGGTTCTGTCCCGCTGCCAGCGCTTCGACCTGCGCCGGATCGAACCGGAGGTGATGATCTCCCTCCTGCGCAAGATCGCCACCGCTGAAGGCGCTGAGATCGCCGAAGACGCGCTCGCCCTCATTACCCGTGCCGCCGAAGGCTCTGCCCGCGATGCCACCTCGCTGCTGGACCAAGCGATTTCGCACGGGGCGGGTGAAACCACGGCCGATCAGGTCCGCGCCATGCTGGGCCTGGCCGACCGCGGCCGGGTGCTCGATCTGATGGACATGATCCTGCGCGGCGACGCGGCAGCAGCCCTTACCGAACTCAGCGGCCAGTACGCCGAAGGCGCCGACCCGCTGGCGGTGCTGCGCGATCTGGCGGAGATCACCCACTGGGTCTCGGTGGTGAAAATCACCCCCGACGCGGCGGAAGATCCCACCGTCAGCCCGGATGAGCGCGCCCGCGGGCAAGCGATGGCCGAAAACCTGCCGATGCGCGTCCTCACCCGGATGTGGCAGATGCTGCTGAAGGCGCTGGAGGAAGTCGCCGCCGCGCCCAACGCGATGATGGCCGCCGAGATGGCGGTGATCCGCATCACCCATGTGGCCGACCTGCCCTCGCCCGAGGAGCTGATCCGCAAGCTGCAGGACACCCCGCCCCCGCCGCCTCCGGGTCCCGGCAGCGGTGTGCCGATGCAGGGCATGGGCGCCCCGGCCCTTGGCGGATCGGGCGGCAGCAATGCCCAAGGCGGCCCAGGCGGCCCGGCCGGCGGCGCACCTGTGGCCCATGGCGGTGGCGGCACCGTAACCGCGCTGGCGCCGCAGGTCAGCTCCGCGCTGGCGCGCTACCCGACTTTCGAACATGTCGTCGAACTGATCCGCACCAACCGCGACGTGAAGCTGCTGGTCGAGGTCGAAGGCGGCGTGCGCCTGGTCTCCTACCAGCCGGGCCGGATCGAATTCACCCCCGCCGCCCAGGCGCCCAAGGACCTCGCCGCCCGGCTCGGCTCGGCGCTGCAGAACTGGACCGGTGCCCGCTGGGTGGTCTCGATCGCACCGGATGGTGACGCCCCCACCATTGCCGAGGTCCGCGACGCGGCTGAGAACGCCTTGCGCGAGAAAGCCACCGCGCACCCGCTGGTGCAGGCGGTGCTGGAAAGCTTCCCCAAGGCCAGGATCAAGCGCATCCGCACCCCCGAGGAGCTGGCTGCCGAAGTCGCCGCCGAGGCTCTGCCCGAGGTCGAGGACGAATGGGACCCGTTCGAAGACGGGTGATGAATTCACGTAGGGCAGCGCCTGACCTTGGGTGGGCGCGATAGCGCTTTCCCAGGGCAAAGGTCAGGCGCTGCCCGGCCTGCCAGCCGGGCGAAAGGGCACTAAAGACCAGCAGCAAGACGATGCTCCCCCTTGTTTCGCGCTCTTGCGGCCCGTATCTGTGCCCCAAACCGGAATCTCAGGAGAACACAGATGCTCAAAGGCCTCGGCGGTCTTGGCGACATGGCCAAGATGATGAAATCGGCACAGGAACTGCAGACCAAGATGGCGCAGATGCAGGAAGACCTGCACAACGTCATGGTGACGGGTGAAGCCGGCGCCGGGCTGGTCAAGGCCACGGCTTCGGCCAAGGGCGACCTGAAAGCCCTGGACATCGACCCTTCGATCTTCAACGGCGACGACAAGGAAGTGGTCGAGGACCTGATCCTGGCCGCAATCAAGGACGCCCAGGCCAAAGCCGCGGAGAAGGCGCAGGAAGAGATGACCAAGCTGACCGAAAGCATGGGCCTGCCCAAGGACATCAAGCTGCCGTTCTAAGCAGCTGCACGCTCCAATCCTTGAAAGGCGGCCCGTTCAGAGCCGCCTTTTTCCTTGCCTGCCTCAGCCCGTCTCGAGCCGGAATTTCAGGAAACGCCGCCCCTCGTATTGCACCTCCCCGGTCTGGACAGCCCCCAGCCGTGCCAGCGGGCGCAAATGGCGGCGTGTCGGCGGCAGCAGAAAGGTGACAAAGGGGATACGCGCATCGCGCCGGGCAAAATCCAGCGCCTTGCGGGCAATGGCGGGGCCAAGGCCAAAACACTCCGGCCGCAGCACCAGTCCGAAATCCCATTCGCTCCCTTCTTTCTGGAACCCGCCCCAGCCGAGGTAAGTGCCGCCGCGCAGAAACGACCAATGGCCCAGCCCGTCGCGCTGCCAGCAGGCCTCCTTGGCCGCCACAAATTCCTTGGCCGCCGTCTCATCCCAAGCCCCTGCCAGCAGCGGCATATGCTCTGCCATCCGCGGATCGGACATGTGGCGGGCAATCTGCTGCGGCGCAATCTCGGTCAGCCGGGCAAACCGCGGCTGCCGGGAAGTGTCTTGCATTCGCTTTGAGGCATATCCCATTCCGACCCTCCACCGGCCCTGCCAAGGCATACCCCCTGGAAGCGGCAAAACAAACCCTGAACATTTTACCGCCCCGCCCTTGCGCTCCCCTGCCCCGATCAGCCTATATGGCTGCGAAGAAAAGGGCCCAAGGCATGATCAAGAACTCTACCAGCGACATCGAAGACCTGATTGCCCTGATGGCCAAGCTGCCCGGACTGGGCCCGCGCTCGGCACGGCGCGCGGTGCTGCACCTGATCCGCAAGCGAGCGCTGTTGCTGGCGCCCTTGGCCGATGTGATGAGCGAGGTCGCCGCAACCGCCCGCGAATGCCTCAACTGCGGCAATGTCGGCACCAGCGAGATCTGCCCGATCTGCACCGATGAGCGGCGCGCCAACGGCGAACTCTGCGTGGTCGAGGATGTGGCCGACCTCTGGGCGATGGAGCGCGCAGCTGTGTTCAAGGGCCGGTACCACGTGCTGGGCGGCACCCTGTCGGCGCTGGATGCGGTGGGACCGGAAGATCTGCGCATTCCCCGGCTGGTGGACCGGGTGGCAACCGAAGGAATCAGCGAGGTGATCCTTGCCCTGAACGCCACCATCGACGGCCAGACCACCGCCCATTACATCGCCGACCAGCTGCAGGGGCAAGTCAAACTCACTTCGCTGGCCCAGGGCGTGCCGATCGGCGGCGAGCTGGATTACCTGGACGACGGCACCATTTCCGCAGCCCTTAAAGCGCGCAAGGAAATCTGACCGCGCGGCCTCCCTCAGCCTTTCAGCCGTAGAACCTCCGCAGTGCCTGCACCGCCTGCGCCAGCGAAGCGTCATCCGCATCCTTGTGCAGCACCATGCGGATCGCACCGGCACTGCCGCCGCCAATCACCACGCCCTCAGCCGCCAGATGCGCCCGCAGCACATCGTTGCGCCCGTCATCCGGCGTGAAGAACACCATGTTGGTGGCTTGTGCCACTTCTCCCGCGCCCAAACCCCGAAGCACACCGGCCAGTTCGGCGGCCCGGTCATGATCCGCCGCCAGCCGCCCCGCGTTATGTTGCAGCGCATAAAGGCCCGCAGCGGCCAGCACACCCGCCTGGCGCATGCCGCCGCCCAGCATCTTGCGCCAGCGCCGCGCCCGGGCGATCACATCCGAAGGCCCAACCAGGACCGAGCCCGCGGGTGTGCCCAGCCCCTTGGACAGGCAAACCGACACCGTATCCGCCAGCCCCGCCAGGTCTGTCTCAGAGCAGCCCAGCGCCGTCACCGCATTGAAGAACCGCGCCCCGTCCAAATGCACGGACAGCCCCGCCTTGCGCCCGGCCTCCGCCGTAGCCGCCATATCCGCCAGGGGCACCGCCAGCCCGTTGTGCGTGTTCTCCAGCGACAGCAGCCGGCTGATGGCCAGATGGCTGTCGTCCGCCTTGACCGCCCCGGCAACCACGCCCGGATCCAGCGATCCGTCCGCACGCACCGGCACCGGGCACAGCGCAATGCCGCCCAGAACCGAGGCGCCGGCGGCCTCATAGGCGTGCACATGGTAGCCTGCGCCGGTGATGATTTCCTCGCCGCGCTGGCAATGGGCCAGCAGACCCGCCAGGTTGCTCATGGTGCCGGTGGGCAGGAACAGCGCCGCCTCCTTGCCCAGCCGTTCCGCCAGCGTGGCCTCCAGCCGGTTCACGGACGGGTCTTCGCCATAGACGTCATCGCCCAGCTCCGCCGCCTGCATGGCCTGCATCATACCCGCATCGGGGCGCGTCACCGTATCGCTGCGCAGATCGCAGAGGACAGCACTGCCCCCCGCACCAGCAAGCCCTGCATATTGGCTCATTCCGTCACCTGCTCATAAGCCAGCGCCGCCACGATATGGACGCGCCGGGTTTCACCGCCGTTCAATGCGGTGTGGTAGCCGCGGGTGTCAGTGAAATACACCGACCCGTCCGCTGGCAAGTGGGTGACGTGATGGTTCACGATGAACAGCGAGCCGGGATTGGACAGCACCGGGATATGCAGCCGCGGCTCGGGGTCCCGGTGCCAGGAGTTGCAGTTGTACAGCCCCTTGGACAGCACCCGCGTCCGCCCGATCGGGAAACGCTTGGCCAGCTCGCTGTGTACATGCTCGAAATAGGTGCCCGCAAACTTCGGGTTGAACTCGGAAAACTCCACCTCCGGCACCAGATCCTCGCGCGGCTCCTCGACATAGCGGCTGTCGGCCCGCAGCCAGTAGCGGCCCGACAGGTCGTTTGCGGTCCACTCGGTCTGCCCCGGCCGCTGCGTCAGCGGCAGCGCGGCAAAGCCCTGGTCCTGCATGCCGCCCATGAACTCCTCGCGCCGCAGGCATTCCTCCAGCGCCTCCTGCAACAGCTGGATGTCAAACCTCAGCTCCAGCCGCTGGATACCGGGTCCGGGCACAAACTCCGCCACCGAGGCGGAATCGGGCATGGTCTTCATGGCTTGGGTGACAGCCTGCACATCGGCGTCGTTCATCTGCGGTTCAAATCTCATATCGCGCGCTCCCATATGTCTTGCTGATCGCGTTGGGTGATGCATTCGGCGCCAGTGTGTCAGCCCCGGTGCCACGAAAACAGCCGGTCTTCCGCACCCTCTATTGCAAAAATTGCAACACATGGCAGGGTGACCGCATGCGCCGCAAGATCCCGCCCACCGCTGCCCTCCTCTGTTTCGAGGCCGCCGCCCGCGCCGGCAGCTTTGCCCAGGGCGCCCGCGCCATGAACCTGTCCCAAAGCGCCTTCAGCCGCCAGATCCAGAGATTGGAGGCGCAGACCGGCCAGACCCTGTTCAAACGCGAACGGCAACGGGTGCAGCTGACCGGCGCAGGCAAGATGCTGCTGCAGGAACTCGCGCCGCAGCTGGAGGCGCTGGAGGCCACCTTCTACCGCCTGCGCACCCGGGATAACCCCTATGGCGCGCTCAATATCGGCACCTATCCGACGCTCGGCAGCCGCTGGCTGATGCCGCATCTGGCCCAGCTCGCCCGCGAGCAGCCGCGGCTTACGGTCAACACCATCACCTATCTGGACAACGCTCAGGTGGATGCCAGCCTGGTCGATCTCGCCATCGTGCAGGGGGACCCGCCCTGGCCCGGCTTCCGCGCCGACCCCCTGATGCCGGAGACGCTGATCGCCGTTGCGGCGCCCGGCCTTCTCGACGGCCCGGTGCAAACCGCAAACGCTCTGCTCGACCACCCTGCCCTGCAGCACACCACCCGGCCGCTCAGCTGGCAGATCTGGTTCGATGACCTGGGCCAAGCGCTGCCCGCGCAGCCCACCGGCCCGCTGTTCAGCCAGTTCGAAATGCTGATCGACGCAGTAAAATACGGCCACGGCGTGGCGGTCCTGCCAGAGCTTCTGGTGCGCCGCGACCTGGCGGACGGCACGCTGATGCTTGCCCACCCGCACCGTTGCACGCCTGCCAGCGCCTATTACCTGCTGACGCCGCAGGCCAAGGCCGGCACCAGCCGGATCGAACGGGTCCGCAGCTGGCTGCTGGAGCGCACCGCCGCCGGCTAGGCGCTGCCGCGCCGCGCGCCTGCGCGGCGCCGGACCCAAGGCTGCCAAGCGGCCCCGCCAGGGGCAGCCGCAGGCGCGGGAGCCCCCGCCGCCTGCCTGCGCCGCCCTCAGCGGAACAGCGCCTTGTACAGCTTTTCCTTGGTAAAGGGCTTGTCCAGCACCCGCACATCCGCCAGCTCCGGAAAGCCAGCGTCCGCCGCGCTGATGGCGAAACCGCTCATCATCACCGCATTCAGGCCCGGCTGCGCCGCCCGCAGGCCTGCCAGCGTTTCCCAGCCGCCGCGCCCGGGCATGCTCATGTCGATCACCGCGCCGTCAAACGGCCCCTCCGATGCCAGCAAGTCCAGCGCCGCGTCATACCCATCCGCCTGCGCGACCTCACAGCCGCGCAGCTGCAGCAGACCCGCCACCGCCCGGCGCACTGTGTCTTCGTCATCCACCACCAGGATCCGCCGCCCCCCTGCACCGCGCGCATCTGAAGACGCCCGCACCGCTGGCGCCGCCACCGCGCAGGCAGGGAAATAACAGCGGAAAACACTGCCCTTGCCCTCACGGCTCTCCACCGCCAGCCCGCCCTGGTGGCGGCTGATGACCCCCAGCGCCGCCGCCATGCCCAGGCCGCGCCCGCCGGGCTTGGTGGTGTAGAACGGATCAAAGATCCGGGTGACCATGTCCTGACCCATGCCGCCGCCGGTGTCGCTGACTTCCAGCAGCAGGCAGTCGTCCGCCGCCATCCTGCGCCCCTTGAGAAGCTGACGCCGCTCTGCTGCGCCCAGGCGGGTCCGCCGGGTCCTCACCGTGATGGTACCCGCGCCCGGGCCAATCGCCTCTGCAGCGTTGAGCACCAGGTTCAGCACCAGCTGGCGCACCTCTTCCGGGTCCAACTGTGCGGCCTGTGCGCCTTCGGCCAGATCCAGCACCACCGCCTTGCCCCGCCTGCACGCCAGCGGCACCAGCGCCATCGCCTCATGCACAATGGCATTGAGGTCGCAGGACGCAGGCACCTGGCCGCTGCCGCCCCTGGCAAAGCCTTGTAGCTGCCGCACCAGCCCAGCCAGGGAGTGCAGCCCCTGCCCGACCTCTTGCACATGCTGCTCAGCCGGATGGGAAGCTTCCAGATGCGCCAGCGCCAGCTCGGCCCTGCCCTGCATCGAAGCCAGCAGATTGTTGTACTCATGCGCGATGGCGCCCGCCAGCCGCCCCAGGCTCTCGGCCTTGTGCCGGATCAGCTGCGCCGCCTCTGCCTGATAGCGGCGCTTTTCGGCAGCCCGGCGGCGCATCTCCAGACCGGTGCGGGCCGCAACCAGCGCCACCAGATCCGCGCCCAGACTGCCCGCCCCGATCTCCCGGTCATGCAGCACCACGAGCCAGCCGGTAGCCGCACCGCCTGCATCCCGCAGCGGGTAGCCGAGGCAGAAATTCAGACGCTCCGCCTGCTCCGGAAGCACCTGGCGCAACCCGTCCGGCAGCCGGAACGCCTGCCATCCTTCAGGCAGGGAGGCGCCGGTTCCTTCAAAGCACGCAATCCGGTCTTCCGCCGCATCCGCCAGCTGACCGTCGAGACAGCACGCCAGCACACGGCAGCGGTCCAGCCTGCCGCCGGCGCTTTCGGCAATGAAGGCAGCACGCACCCCAAGCGCAGCCTGCAGTTCCTGTGCCAGCTGCCGGAAGGCCGCGCCCGCAGACAGGCTGCGCGGCCCCTCTGCCAGGGCCGCCAAAGCCGCCAGCCGCCGCCGGTTTGAAATCGCTGCGCCAAGCCGCGGTGCAAACCGCTCCATCAGATCCACAGCCCGCTGCGCCCGCCGGTCCCCGATGTCGCGGCGCCAGGCCGCCTGCACCAAGCCTGCCGTGCCGCCGCCGGAGCCCTTCAGGGCAACGCCTGCATAACTGCGGATGCCTTCCTCAATGAGCATCCCATCCTCGGGATACAGCTCCTGCACCCCGCAGGGGACGACCTGCGGCTTTCCGCTCCGGACCACGTCAAGGCATGGCGCCCCGTGCGCGTCATATTCGAAATCCCCCAGCGGCAGCCCGTCGAAACTGCTGGCCAGAACCCTGATGCGTCCGGGTTCCGCGGCCCCCAGTTCGCCGACGGCGACCAGATCCGCCCCAGTGCAATGTGAAAGCTGTTCCGCAAATTCCTGACAGAACTCCAGCCCGTGCAGTTCCGCCAACACCCCCAGATCCAGGCCGCGGCCGTCCCCCAGCCCCGGCGTCGCCGATGCGTCCATGTCTTGTACTCCTGCCATCCCTGCAAAGACCGGCTTCCTGCACCGGCCCGCTGGCAACACTCATTAAACTTTGTCCCTGACACAGCGGGAAGCCGCCCCTCTTTTCGGAGGCCTTTCCCGTTTCCCAATGACTGCGAGCAACCTAGAACACAGCCGCCCGCAACATCATGCTGCGCAAATCATTGGTGCGTAGTCAACATATTGTAATCTTGAGACTCAATTCTAACAGAAAAAGCCGAAAATCCGGAGCACCGGATTTGCGGCTTTTTAATGACTTCCCCAAATCCGGCCCGGGCAGGCCCGCCTGGATCAGATACGGGAATCCTCGTCGTCGTCCTCGTCGTCACCGCCAGACGGCAGGTTGAAGAAGCTGTCGGCGTCGAGGATTTCCTCTTCCTTCTTCTCCTCCTCGCTGCTGGAGCCGCCGCCCAGGGTAAAGGTCTCCAGGCCTTCGATGGCGCTCGGGATCTTCGGTTCGGCTTCCATCTCCAGCGATTGCTCGGTGGACACCAGCTTGCGGCGCTCGTCGTCGCTCATCACGCCGCCCTCGGCTGCCTTCTTGGCCGCCGCCTTCTGCACGGCCGAGTCCAGCTCGGACTGTTTGCACAGCCCCAGCGCGACCGGATCAATCGGCTGCATGTTGGCGATGTTCCAGTGGGTGCGCTCGCGGATCGACTGGATGGTCGGCTTGGTGGTGCCCACCAGCTTGGCGATCTGGCCGTCGCTCAGTTCCGGGTGGAACTTGACCAGCCACAGGATCGAGTTCGGCCGGTCCTGGCGCTTGGACAGCGGGGTGTAGCGCGGGCCGCGGCGCTTTTCCTCGCCAGCGGCTGCCGGGTTGAACTTGAGCTTCAGCTTGTGCAGCGGGTTGCCCTGCGCCTTGTCGATCTCGTCCTGGGTCAGCTGGTTGTTGGCCACCGGGTCAAAGCCCTTGACGCCCACCGCCACTTCGCCGTCGGCGATGCCCTGGATTTCCAGTTCGTGCATGCCCACGAAATCTGCGATCTGCTTGAAGCTGATCGTGGTATTGTCCACCAGCCACACGGCGGTTGCCTTGGCCATCAACGGTTTTGCCATGTGCTCATCTCCTTAAAACACCTTGATCCCCGGATACATCTCTCCCGCCGCCTGAAAGGGCGTCCCCGGCGTGCGGGGCAGGTTTCCGTTGTCGGGGAACTTCTGACCTATATAGTCAGCTTGAT
The DNA here is from genome assembly GCF_982940295.1 of Leisingera sp. Lineage (NCBI taxonomy): Bacteria > Pseudomonadati > Pseudomonadota > Alphaproteobacteria > Rhodobacterales > Roseobacteraceae > Leisingera > Leisingera sp. The sequence goes on along the minus strand of NZ_CEYXRG010000005.1, from coordinate 176,305 downwards.
TTCATAAGGAAAGAGGCCAATGCGCAAGTTATTGCTGGGTTTGGCGGCTGTTTTGACCGGTTTTGCCACGCTTGCGGCGGCAGAAGGCGAGCCGGCCGGAGAGTTCGACTACTACGTGCTGGCGCTCAGCTGGTCGCCGAACTGGTGCGAACAGGAGGGCGATGCCCGCGATGCGGAGCAATGCGATGCCCGGCATGACTATGGCTGGACCCTGCACGGGCTCTGGCCGCAATACCACCGCAGCTGGCCCAGCTACTGCCGCACCGCCGAGGCGCCGCCCAGCCGGGCGATGAGCCGCGAGATGGCGGACATCATGGGCAGCGCGGGCCTCGCCTGGCACCAGTGGAAGAAACACGGCACCTGCGCGGGCCTCAGCGCCCGCCAGTATTACACCCTGATGCGCGAGGCCTACGCCCGCGTCACCCGCCCCGCCGTCTTCCGCAGGCTGGACAAACCCGTCACCCTGCCCGCATCGGTGGTGGAAGAGGCGTTTCTCAAGGAAAATCCGCAGCTCACGAGAGACAGCCTGACCATCACCTGCCGCGACGGCGCCATCCAAGAGGCCCGCATCTGCCTGACCAAGGCGCTTGACCCGGTGCCCTGCGGACGCGATGTGATCAAGGACTGCACACTAAAGGACGCGCGCTTCGCGCCGGTGCGCTGAACCTGCCCGAAGGCTAATCAAGGGCGCTGCCCCTCTTGGCCTTTCGGCCAATTCACCCCGGAGTTTTTCGGGAAAGATGAAGCTGCCGCCACACGCTTTCCAAGCGGCGCGGCCGAAGCCGCCGCCTCTTCATCTTTCTGCAAATACTCCCGCCGGAGGCCGGCGCCGCCAGGCGCCCCTCTCCTCGCGCGGCAATAAATGGCCTGTGAAGCACACTTTGCCGAGAATTGTGCTAGTATTAGATTATGTGCCGCGCCCGGCCCTGCCTGAACGGCACTTCCGTTTTGGTCAGCGAGGAGGAGGAAGCGCATGGCAAAAACAATCGGTAATCCGCTCAGCTGGCTTCTGCAGGGTGCAGAAACCACAGGGCACCATATCAGCGAAACCGTCGGCGAAATGGGCAGCGACGGTGTCAGAGAGATGCCCAAGGCGCGCGACCTGAGCATGGATGACATAATCCATTCTTTGGCCGCGGGTCTTGAGGACTTTGCCGCCTGCCGCAGCGACGCGATGTTCCTGGTGCTGTTCTATCCGCTCATCGGCATCGCGCTGATCGTGATGAGCCTGTCGATGAATTTGCTGCCGCTGATCGTGCCTATGATCATGGGCTTCGCGATTCTCGGGCCGGTCGCAGCAATCGGCCTTTATGAAATGTCCAAGCGCCGCGAAGAAGGTTTTGAGCCGCGCTGGGTCGATGCCTTCGGTGTCATCCGCTCGCCCGCCTTTGGCGCCATCCTGGTGCTGGGGCTGTACCTGGCGGTGCTGTTCATTATCTGGCTGGTGGCGGCTGACATGATCTACAGCCGCACCCTGGGCCCGGAGCCGCCGGCCTCGATCGCAAGCTTCGCCAGCGACGTGCTCACCACCCGCGCCGGCTGGATCATGGCAATTGCCGGCGGCGCGGTGGGCGCGGTCTTTGCCTTTGCCGCACTGGCGATGAGCCTGGTGTCCTTCCCGCTGCTGCTGGACCGCCACGTAGGCCTGCCGGTGGCAGTGGCCACCTCGATTAAGGTGCTGCGCAGAAACCCGGTGGTCTGCATGACCTGGGGCGCGCTTGTCGGCGCGGCGCTGGTGATCGGCGCAATCCCGTTCCTGGCCGGGCTGATCATCGTGGTGCCGGTGCTGGGCCATGCCACCTGGCACCTGTACCGGCGCGCCGTGCAGTAGCACCCATGCAATCAAAAAAGGCCGGCGGATCCGCCGGCCTTTTTGCGTGGACCTCCTGAGGCGTCACCCGACCTTCAAAACGATCTTGCCGATATGGCCGGAGCTTTCCATCCGGGCGTGCGCCGCGGCCGCGTCCTCCAGCGCAAATTCGCTGTCCATCACCGGCGCCACCTTGCCCGCCGCAATCAAGGGCCAGACCGCCTCGCGCAGGTCCTGAGCAATCTGCGCCTTGGCCAGATCGCTTTGCGGACGCAGGGTGGAGCCGGTCAGCGTCAGCCGCTTCACCATCATCAGGGCAAAGTTCAGCTCCACCTTCGGCCCCTGCAGAAAGGCGATCTGCACCAGCCGCCCGTCCTCGGCCATCGCCTTGACGTTGCGCGGGATGTAGTCGCCGCCAACCATATCCAGCACCAGATCGGCGCCGCCTTCCTCCCGCATCACCTTGACGAAATCCTCGTCGCGGTAGTTGATCGCCCGCTCGGCGCCCAAATCCAGACAGGCCTGGCACTTCTCGTCCGAGCCTGCGGTGGCAAACACACGCGCCCCGAATTCCCGGGCCAGCTGGATCGCGGTGGTGCCGATCCCGGAAGAGCCGCCATGCACCAGGAACCGCTCACCCGCCTTCAGCCCGCCGCGGGTGAAGACATTGGACCAGACGGTAAAGAAGGTCTCCGGCAAACATGCCGCCTGTTTCAGGTCCATCCTTTCCGGCACCGGCAAACAATGCGCCGCAGGCGTCGCCACATATTCCGCATAACCGCCGCCGGGCAGCAGCGCGCAGACCTGATCGCCTGCCGCGATGCCGCTGACGCCCGCACCTACGGCCACCACCTCGCCCGAGGCTTCCAGCCCCGGCAGGTCGCTGGCGCCCTTGGGCGGATCATAGGCCCCCGCACGCTGCAGCGCATCCGGGCGGTTCACACCGGCATAGGCCACCTTGATCACCACCTCGCCATGGCCCGGCTGCGGCACCGGGCGCTGCGTCAGCTGCAGCACCTCCGGCCCGCCGGGTTTGCTGATCTCCACCGCGCGCATCATCTCTGTCATCGGAAAATGTCCTCCTGATCCTTGCCCCTGCCTAGCACCCGCCCGGTCAAGCGCAAACAGCAAAGGCGCCGCAGCTGGGGCGGTTTGCGGAGTGCGCGCCGGCGGAAATCAACTGCCAGAGCGGCATCAAAAAGTTGACACAGAAATCTGGCCCGTTTTGGGGAAACAATGCGGGACTTTGCTGCCGTTCGCGAAATACTTGATATCTCTGAATATCCATGTAGCGCTGTTGAGTCACAATGAGCCAATAACGGGATGGTCAATTGGGAACTCTTTCAGGGAAAACGGCCATAGTCACGGGCGCGTCGGCTCCTCAGGGGATCGGTCGAGCGATAGCATTAAGGCTGGCGATGGACGGGGCTGACATCGTTGCCGCAGATGTTGACGGCACGGTAGAAGTGCAGGGAGAGCCCCGCTCCAGAGCGAACTTGCTTGCCGGCCTTGTTGCGGAGATCAACCAAGGCCAAAGCCGGGCGATTGCCGTGAGACTGGACGTGACGCGCGAGGAGGATGTGAAGGCGTGCATCATCCAGACCAATTCGGCGTTCGCCCGAATAGATATTCTGGTCAACAACGCGGGATCGCTTGCCGGCTCAGACAATTTCCTTTCGACAACACCTAATCAGTGGGAAAATAGCTTTCGCGTCAACATGTTGGGTCCGATGATGATGGCCCAGGCGGTGATCCCCGAAATGCGAAAGACTGGTGGTGGACGGATCATCAACATAGGCTCTACAGGAAGCCTTGGCGCGGAACCGGGATTCGGTGCCTACACTGCAATGAAGCATGGGCTCGTCGGACTTACCAAGACGTTGGCCGCAGAGTTTGGTGTTGATGGCATTCTCTGCAACACAGTTTGTCCGGGCTACATTGCAACGGATATGCATACGGCTGCCAACGTTCGGCTCGCCGCTGAGAGCGGTACTTCCCTCGACGAAATAAAGACACAGCGCTACGCCAATGTTGCACTGCGGGATGCGGGTTTGCCAAAGGATGTGGCGAATGCGGTGGCCTATCTCGCGGGACCGCAGGCAAACTATGTCACTGGTATCAACTTGCCGGTTACGGGTGGCGTCCCGGTCGGAATATAGTCAGCAAGCAAAGGCAGATGTAGGCTCTCTGCCCCGTCCGCTGCAAGATGCGCGATTGTGCGCTTTGGCTGGTGGTATGGATCGCGCCTGCCGCGGACAGGCGTCCGCCCTCCTGCGCCCTACCGCCGCGGATTAACCGACCCTGGCAGATCATCGCGGCCCTTCGGCGGCTTGATCTGCTCGGCCAGCCAGTTAGGACCCACCAGGAACGGCTTCAGGAACGGGTTCTTCTGCAGCCCCGCTTTCAGCTTCTCGAAATCCATCACGTTATCAATGCGCCGGTCCAGAAAGTCCCAGGTCGCCTGATAGTTCAGGCTGTCGTCGCCCAGCCAGTACAGCACGGTGGCGGAATAGACGCCCGCCAGCGAGGCGCGCTTGGTGTACCAGTTCAGATCGTCGGAGCCGTCGCCCAGCGCCTCCCAGATCAGGTCGCAGGTGCCCCAGATCGCCTTGACCCCGTCGCCCGCATACTGCGGCAGCGTCAGCAGCGTTGTGCCGCGGCGCACCGCCTCCTTGTCGTCGACCGCTTCCAGCCGGAACCGCACCGCCGCCGCCACCTTGTCGCGGAAGCGCATCCCCGACAGATCCTCGGCCGCCAGCCGCTCCAGCATCAGCGAATCGCCGCGCGCATGATAGGCCAGCGCCAGGTCGACCCCGCCGCGCGGGCACACCGCATGGGCCAGCACCTCCGGCACCTCGGCGTCGTGGCAAGCGGCGCGGAACGTCACCTCCGACCAGCCGTCAAACGGCACATGCAACAGCGCCGCATCCAGCAGTTTTTCCCTGATATCGTCCTGCGCGTGATCCTGGTCTTCGGTCATCTCACCCTCCAGCTGGCAGTGTCCTGACACCCTACTAGACAAATTAGCGGCGCTTTGCTATACGGCCACTTCCTGCAAATCCTTGCAACTCAACTTAGAAAGGTGGTGAAAACCACATGCAGGTTAGTGTTCGCGACAACAACGTCGATCAGGCGCTTCGTGCCCTGAAGAAAAAGCTGCAGCGTGAAGGCGTCTTCCGCGAAATGAAGCTCAAGCAACATTTCGAGAAGCCGTCCGAGAAAAAAGCGCGCGAGAAAGCTGAAGCGATCCGCCGTGCCCGTAAACTGGCACGCAAGAAAGCCCAGCGCGAAGGTCTGCTGTAAGCAAACCTTGCTCTCCAGCTTTGGACAGCACTACGGCGGTCCCCGGACCTGCCGGAATATAAGTTCAGACAACCCCCGCGGCCCCGCCCGGGGGTTCGTCATTTTTTGACGAACCGCAAACATCGCCGAGCTTTTTGCAGCACACGCAAAAATCGTGAAATCTTTAGGATTACATCTTTAGGGTGTATTTTTTGATTTCTGCCTGCTATAAAGGTGGTACGGCAGGGCAAAGCTGATGCGTTTCCCTTACCTTGTCCCCGCCGTCCGGGCCTGGAACACCCGGGAACACTGAAACCCGGGGCTGGCTGCGTCCCCCCCCCTTTAATACCGGCGCCTGTCTTGGTCCCTGCAAACAAGGCACGCCTCTCCGGGTTTTCAATTGATGCCGGGCGCCGCCAGCTTCCCCCCGCCGGCGCCCGGCCCGCCCGTTTCCGCAGCATGAAAATCCATCCCCGGCCGCCTGCCCCGCGGATCAGAGCGAATCCCGCGCCGTCCATGCCTGCGCCAGGCGGCGGGATAGCGCCGGCGGAGGAGCCGGCCTGCCCGTACCCGCGCTGCGCGCAGGAATCCGCGTATCGCGCCCCGCGCTTCGGGCAGAGCTTTGCCGCAATCCCGCACCGCCACAGTGCTGCCCTTTCAGCGCCGGGAATTTCCGTTAACGGGATAGCGCACCGCCGCACAGCCGGCACACTCACGGAGCAGTAAACGATGTCACAGGCAAGCGAACTCGAGCGCCAGATGCTCGACCTGATCAACGCCGAGCGCACTTCACGCGGGCTTAATCCAGTGCAGCTGGAGCTGCGTCTCAACGATTCGGCAGAAGACCACAGCGAGTGGATGCTGCAGCAGAATGTGTTCTCCCACACCGGCGCAGGCGGCTCCAGCGCGGGCGACCGGATGGAAGACGCAGGCTTTCAGTTCTCCGGCAGCTGGACCTGGGCCGAAAACATCGCCTGGCAGAGCGAGCGCGGCGCCGCCGGCCTCTCTGACGACGTCGTCGACTTGCACAACTCGCTGATGGACAGCCCCGGCCACCGCGCGAATATCCTGAACGCAAATGTCGAAGTGATCGGCATCGGCGTTGAGCAGGGCAACTTCAACGGCTGGGACGCTGTCATGGTCACCCAGAACTTCGCCAGGACCAGCGCCGGCCTGCAGCTCGACAACGGCGGTTCGGGCGGCGGATCGGACGGCGGTTCGGGCGGCAACGAAGGCGGCAGCACCGGCAATGGCGCCACCGCCGGCGATGACAGCCTGACCCTCAGCAGCGCAGGCAGCCTGGACGGGCTGGCAGGCAACGACACCCTGACCGGCAGCAGCGGCGGCGACAGCCTCAGCGGCAATGACGGCCGCGACAAGCTGCTGGGCAAAGGCGGCAGCGACGGCCTGAACGGCGGTTCGGGCAACGATGTCCTGCGCGGAAGCCGCGGTGCCGATGACCTCAACGGCGGAAGCGGCAAAGACAAGCTGTACGGCGGCAGCGGCAGCGACACCCTGGATGGCGGCAACGGCAATGACCGGCTGACCGGCAAAAGCGGCGCTGACATCTTTGTGTTCAGCAACGGCAACGATACCGTCACCGATTTCAACCCGAATGCCAGCGGCGAGCGTATCGACCTGGGCGCAGCGGACGGCATCGGCGGTTTCAGCGATCTGATGAACAACCACACCCGCCAGACCTCCAACGGCCTGCTGATCACTGACAACGACGGCGACAGCATGCTGCTCAGCGGCATCACCGCTCAGGACCTCGGCGCGGGCGACTTCCTGTTCTGATATCCCCACCGGGCAAATCTGATAAGGGCGCGCGGCCGCGCGCCCTTAAGCATGTTCAGGCCCCTCCCCCTTGGGGTCTCAAACCTCAATAGATCTTCGGCACATACAGCTCATCCGGCAGCACCTGGCGCTCATAGTCCGGATTGTACTTGCGGTCCGGCAGCTCGACCTTCTCATGCTGCACCTCCTCATAGGGGATCTTGGTCAGCAGGTGCTCGATGCAGTTCAGCCGCTCGCGCTTCTTGTCGTTGCCCTCGACAATGTACCAGGGCGCCTCAGGAATGTTGGTGCGCTTGAACATCGCCTCCTTGGCCTTGGTGTACTGCTCCCAGCGGATCCGGCTCTCCAGGTCCATCGGCGACAGTTTCCACTGCTTCATCGGGTCATGGATACGCATCATGAACCGCAGCTGCTGTTCTTCGTCGGTGATCGAGAACCAGTATTTCAGCAGGATGATACCCGACCGCACCAGCATCCGCTCGAATTCCGGAACGTCCTGAAAGAACTGCTCGACCTGGTCGTCGCTGGCAAAGCCCATCACCCGCTCGACCCCGGCGCGGTTGTACCAGGAGCGGTCAAACAGCACGATCTCGCCGCCCGCCGGCAGATGCGGCACATAGCGCTGGAAGAACCACTGGCTCTGCTCGCGCCGGTTCGGCGCCGGCAGCGCCACCACCCGCGCCACCCGCGGGTCCAGCCGCTGAGTGATCCGCTTGATCACCCCGCCCTTGCCCGCCGCATCGCGGCCTTCGAACAGGATGCAGACCTTGGCGCCGCTATGCTGCACCCAGTCCTGCACCTTGATAAGCTCCGCCTGAAGCCGCAGCAGGTTACGGAAATAGACCTGCCGGTCGAGCATCTCCGGGTGCTGCTCGCGGTAGATCTTGCGGATCTCCTGACTCAGCATCGGCTCGGAGAACTCGATCTCGATATCCTCGTCCAGCGTGTCCTGCAGCTCCGCTTCCAGCCAGTCCAGGGATGCGGTCTCATATTCGCGGGTCACGGGCAGGGTTCCTTCCTTGTCAGGTGCTGAAAAAGCCGCCTTGTACCGGCGGCATGTGAATGTTTGATGTCACCCCGCAGGGTCAGCCGCCGAAATCATGGCTGCGCCTAACGGGAAACCGCCTGACGGAGCGCCTCCGGACAGAAAACCGCGGGCCGGCAGGTTCCTTTAAGGCAACCGGAAAACCCGCCCGGGTTCAAGCGCAAAAGCCCAGGACTGCCCGCCGAGCCGGCTGGAAAGCCGGCAGCTGACCGGATTAAGTGCAAGCCATGAGCTTTCTTGTGACAACCCTGCCCCAGACCTGGCCTTGGCTGATCCTGATGGCGGCGCTGGCCGCGGGCTGGAGCGGGCAGCGCGGGCGGGCCTTTGCCCTGCTCGCTGTCTTTGCTGCGGCCGCCGTTGCTGCCGGCCACCTGACGCCGCTCGCTCTGGTGGCAATGGCAACCGGCCTGCTGTTTGCCTCATTCATCCCCCGCACCCGCGGCCCGGTCCGCTTGATCGGCCATGCGGTGCTGATCCTCTGGTCGCTGGCCCTGGGCGCGCATCTGCTTCCGGGCGTGCAGAACCTCCTGATTCTAGACAATGTGCAGTCCGGCCCCGCCAGCGCGCCCTACTCGTTGCATCTGAATCTCGACAAGCCGGTGGTATTCTTCACCCTGCTGCTGGCGTGGCCCGTCCTGCTCCGGCGCAATGATCCGGCGGGGCGCCCGGCCTTGCTGTCCGGCCTGTTTCTCCTCGCCGCGCTGCTGCCGCTGGCCCTGTTGACCGGCGCGTTGCGGCTGGAACCCGGCTTTCCGGAATGGGCGCTCCTGTGGATGGCGTCGAACCTGCTGCTCACCTGCCTGGCAGAGGAAGCCTTCTTCCGCGGCTACCTGCAGCAGGGCCTCAGCCGCCGCTTCGGGCCCGCAGCCGGCATCGCCGCGGCGAGCCTGCTGTTCGGTCTTGTCCACTTGGGAGCAGGCCCGGCAATCGCCGGTTTCGCCACGCTCCTGGGTTTGGCCTGCGGGCTGGGCTATTGGGGAAGCGGCACCTTCCGGGTCCCGGTGCTGATGCACTTCGCCTTCAACCTCACCCACCTTCTGCTGTTCACTTACCCCGCCCCGGCGTGAATTTCCGCCGCGCCGGTGCACAGGAGGTGTACAGGGGGTGCACGCATGTCACCCCCTCCTATGGCTCAAACCGGCAGCGCCGTCGTCTTGAACACGGTGCGCAGCGCAAAGCTTGACTGCATCTGCGCCACGCCCGGCAGCCGCGCCAGATGCTGGCGGTGAATGCGGGCGAAGTCCTCGGTGTTCTCCGCCACCACCTTGAGGATGTAATCCGCCGTCCCCGCCATCAGATGGCACTCCAGCACATCCGGAATCCGCGACACCGCTTTCTCGAACGCGTCCAGCACCTCATCCGCCTGGCCGGACAGGGTGATCTCCACAAAAACCGTGGTCGGCACGTTCATCTTGCGCGCATCCAACAGCGCGACATAATCACGGATATAGCCCTCCGCCTCCAGCCGCTGCACGCGGCGGTGGCAAGCCGAGGCCGACAGGTTCACCCGCTCCGACAGGTCCGCGTTGGAGATGCGCCCCTGTTTTTGCAGCACCGAGAGAATGCGACGATCTGTTTCGTCCAAAGACATTTTGCGAAGATCCTTGCTGATCTTCGCCTATATAGACGAAGATTCTTCGAAAGGCATGTTTTTATTTTGCCCAAAAAAGCAGCACCTTTTTCGATGCCTGCGGCAAAATGACCGCAGAGAGTTTTGAGGAGATACTCACATGAAAATCGGCTGCCCCACCGAGATCAAACCGCAGGAATTCCGCGTCGGCATGACCCCCGACGCCGCCCGCGAGGCCGTCATCCGCGGCCATGAGGTTGTCATTCAGCAAGGCGCCGGCATGGGCGCCGGCTTCACCGACGAGGACTATGTCTCCGCCGGAGCCGTGATCCTCGACACTGCCGAGGAAATCTTTGCCACCGCCGACATGATCGTCAAAGTGAAGGAACCCCAGGCAGTTGAGCGCAAGATGCTGCGCGAAGGCCAGCTGCTGTTCACCTACCTGCACCTGGCGCCCGATCCGGAGCAGACCAAGGACCTGCTGGAATCCGGTTGCACCGCAATCGCTTACGAGACCGTCACCGACGACCGCGGCGGCCTGCCGCTGCTGGCGCCGATGTCGGAAGTGGCTGGCCGCCTGGCCCCGCAGGTCGGCAGCTGGACACTGCAGAAGGCCAACGGCGGCCGCGGCGTGCTGATGGGCGGCGTGCCCGGCGTGGCCCCGGCCAAGGTTGTCGTGATCGGCGGCGGCGTCGTCGGCACCCACGCAGCCAAGATCGCGGCCGGCATGGGCGCGGATGTCACCATCCTCGACCGCTCGCTGACCCGCCTGAAGTACCTGGACGACGTCTTCGGCCGCACTTTCAAGAACCAGTACTCCACCGCCGGCGCAACGGCTGAGCTGGTGCGCGAGGCCGACATGGTGATCGGCGCGGTTCTGGTCCCGGGTGCCGCAGCCCCGAAACTGGTGTCCCGCGCGCAGCTGTCCGAAATGAAGCCGGGCGCGGTGCTGGTGGACGTTGCCATCGACCAGGGCGGCTGCTTCGAGACCTCCAAGGCGACCACCCACGCCGACCCGATCTATGAGGTCGACGGCATCATGCACTACTGCGTGGCCAACATGCCGGGCGCCGTGGCGCGCACCTCGACCCAGGCCTTGGGCAACGCCACCATGCCCTTCATGCTGAACCTGGCCAACAAGGGCTGGCGCCAGGCGTGCGAGGACGACCCGCACCTGCTGAACGGCCTGAACGTGCACGCAGGCCAGCTGACCTACTACGCGGTCGGCGAGGCCCTGGGCATCGACGTTCTGTCGCCGAAACTGGCGTTGAAGCAGTAAGGCCCAATAAGGCCCAAGCCATCAGGTAAAGCGAATAAAGGGAATAGCCCCGCCGGACCGGCGGGGCTTTTTCTGTTCCGGATGCAGGCACTCAGCCGTCCGAGGACCTCCAAATTCTTGACCTTACGGAAAGCCATGGGCAATCGGCACGGTTGATCCTTGAAAACGCCGCAACCCTTGGTATAGCCCCTTTTTGCCAGCACTTTTAACGACTGTAAAACTTATCAAGGGTTGAATTCATGCCGACAATGACTGTGACCGGGTCTCTGGAAACCCAGATGGCCGGGCTTGTTGCTACCTTCAACGGCGCACAGCTGAGCAACAAATACGACACTGGCACCTTCCTGCTGATCTACAATTACCCCTATTCCGTGAGCCTATACGGCGAAGATTTGCGGGTTCCCGGCTCCGGCAGCTACTTCATCACCGGCAACATCACCGAATTCAACTATGCTGAAATCTCCCTGACCCCGTCGTTCCACACCATCAAAAAACTGGTTCTGGACGGCTTCGATGTCAGCGCGGGCGGCCTTTTCGACCTGACCAGCCGCACCGCCACCACCGCCACGGGCCGGTTCGATCTCGACCGGTTTGTATCTTTCGTGCAGGGCGAAGACTGGACCATCAACGGCTCAACCGAAGACGATATCATCCGGCCCGGCCAATACTACAAACTGGCCGGTAGCGAGATTATCGAGGCAGGGCGCGGGGCGGATACCGTTTCCGCCGGAGCTGGTGCCGATTTCATTTCCGGCGGCAGCGGCAAAGATGTTCTTAAGGGCCGAAACGGCAAGGATACCATTGAGGGCGGGTCCGGTGCGGACAAGCTGCTGGGCGGAAAGGGCAACGACAGCCTGCACGGCGGCGACGGCAAAGATGTCCTGCGCGGCAACCGGGGCAAAGACACCTTGGATGGCGGCGATGGCGCTGACCTCTTTGTGTTCAAACGCGGAGACGGCGTCGACACAATCCTGAATTTCGACGCCAGCGAGGACCTGATCCAGATCAAACGCGGCGCCTCCGGCTTCTCCGATCTCACGGTCTCGCAGACGGAAGGCGGCGCCGAAGTCAGTTTCGCCAACGTCTCCATCACCCTCAGCGGTTTCGATGCAGAGGACGTTACCGCCGATTTGTTCCTGTTCTGATTACGAAAGGGAGCTGCGGCACAGCCCGCGGCTCCCGCTTACAGCCCTTTCCGTTTCACGGCACATGCCGGCCCGGTGCCTGCGGCGGCCCCAGTCCGCCCGCACAGGTTGAGGCTTTGACGCCGGAACTTTCCCCGCTGCGCCCTATTGCCACGGCTGCGCTCTTCCACGACAGTCCGGGGCAAGCAATGACAGCGCTAAGGGACAGCGGACATGGAACAGATGATGGAACAGGCAGGCGCCTATTGGCCTCTGATGGTGAATGGCGCAAAAGCGCTGGCGGTGCTGATCCTCGGCTGGATCGCCACCGGCTGGATCAGCAGTGTAGTGCGGCGGCGGATCAACAGCACGCCGCGGATCGACCCTACGCTTGGCAATTTTGCCGCCAGCGCAGTGCGCTGGGTGCTGCTCCTGGTGGTGCTGGTCGCCATCCTCAACATCTTCGGAATCGAGGCCACCAGCCTGGTCGCCATGCTGGGCGCCGCCACCCTGGCAATCGGACTGGCGCTGCAGGGCACGCTCAGCGACCTGGCCGCGGGCTTTATGCTGATCCTGTTCCGCCCCTACAAGATCGGCCAGTATGTCGACATCGGCGGCACCTCTGGCACGGTGAAGGACCTGAACCTGTTCGTGACCGAGCTGGCCACACCGGACAACGTGCAGATCATCGTGCCCAACGGCCAGGCCTGGGGCGCGATTATCACCAACTTCTCGCATCACCCCACCCGCCGCGCCGACCTGGTGTTCGGCATCGACTACGCCGACAGCGCCGAAGAGGCCAAGGCGATCATCCTGGAGCAGGCAAATGCCGATGCGCGGGTGCTGCAGGACCCTGCTCCCTGGGTGCGGGTCACCAACCTTGGCGACAGCTCTGTCGACCTGACCGCGCGGGTCTGGTGCAACGCCGAGGATTACTGGGAGCTGAAGTTCGCCCTGATGCAAGGGGTGAAGGAAGCATTTGACGCCAAGGGCATCTCAATCCCCTACCCGCATACGGTGGAAGTCAAAAGGGAAGGCTGAGGCACTCCCGCCCGTCTTCGGCCCCTGCGGGCCTCATCCCGTTGGGCCCGGCGCCCCGCCTGCGGCGGGGCGTTTTGCGTTGCGGCCGCGGCTGGCTCAGCGTGCCCGCGCAGCCTGGGCGGCACAGGCCGCAGCCTGGCGGGCGCGCACCGCACGGGCCCGCTCCAGCACCCTGTCCTGCGGCTCCTCGGGCGGCCAGCCGCAGACGACGGAGCTGCCGTCAAGATCGGTAAAGGCCCATTGCGCGGCCAGCAGCTGGTAGCTTTTCACCTCCCAGCCGGAGGCATCGGGTTCAAACCGCAGGCGCCAGGCGCCGCGCACCTGTACCGGCAGCCGCAGCCGCCGGATCTGCAGCATTGCCTCGTGCCCGGTCTCCGCCGATCGCACCCCCTGTGCGCGCAGCCTCTTCATCCGCTCCACCAGCGGTGCCGCTTCACGCATCCGGCGCCCGGCAAAGATCACCTCTATCTCGGTATCCGGCCTGACGATCCCCTTCACCACCAGATCGCGCCGGTTATTGCGGCTGAACACCGGCACCAGTTCCACCGGCACATCGCGCACTTCGCGCTTGAACAGGCCCGCGTCCTCGATCTGCGGGGTGATTTGGGAATGAGGTCTGCGACGGTTCTTCATGGCAATTCCCGGCACTGCCCGCAAAAGCGGACAGCTGCCTTGTCAGCTGTTTCGTGTCTTCACCCCAGCCTAGGCCGCCGCGCTTAACGAAGCGTTGAACGATCACAAAAATGCAAGACAGGCACGAAATCTCGGCGCAGAGGGGCGGGCTATGCCACCGCCGCGCGCGCCCAACGCTGCGATGCGCTCCCCCTGGAAGCGCCTTCAGGGGCGGGAGTCCCAGCTCACTTCCGGGATACTGGCCGTTTCATGACCAGCGTTGGATTACCCTTGTACAGCGCTTCGCCTGCGGGCTCATACCCCAGCTTGCGCGCCACCTTCTGCGACACCGCATGAGAGGGATCAAAGATACAGGCAGTTTCCGCCCAGTCCGTCGACTCCGCCGCCCATTGGTGAATGCGGTGCACCGCCTCAGTCGCCAGGCCCTTGCCATGCACCTCGGGCGCCAGCACCCAGCCCGCTTCCGGAACACCATCCAGCGGCGGCTGCATCTCCCGCCGGTAGTCGGCAAAGCCCGCTTCGCCGATGAATTTGCCACCGCCGCGCAGGGTCACCGCCCAATAGCCATAGCCCAGCGCCTGCCAGTGACCGATGTAGCGCAACAGCCGCGTCCAGCTTTCCGAAGGCGTCGAGGGCTTGCCGGAGATGAACTGCACCACTTCCGGCTCTGCCCACAGCGCCGCGACGTCGGCAAAATCCTGCACCCGATGCGGGCGCAGGACCAGCCGGCCCGTCTCCAGAACCGGAGGAATCATCCAGGCAGCTTGCCGGTCAGCACATAGCGCAGGATCTCGACCACCTGGCGCGGCTCCTCTGCCACTGCCAGTGCCGCCGCGTGCACCTCTTTCAGCGCGTGCTGATGCTCCGGCGGGCTCAGCACGATCACCGATTTGCCAAGTGCTGCGGCATAGCCTGCGTCGAACGCCGCATTCCACTGCTTATACTTGTCGCCAAAGCGAACAACGACCACATCGGCGTCCGAGATCCCCTTGCGGTTGCGGATCGCATTCACCATCGCGCCCTTGTGGTCATGCCAGTACTTGTTCTCCTCAGACCCGAGGATGGCCACGCCGCAATCGTCGCTGGCGTCGTGGTCGGTGACCGGCGCGTTGAAACTCACCTCCAGCCCCTGCGCGCCGTCAATGATCTGTGCCCGCCAATCGGTGTGAATCTCGCCCGAGAGATAAACGTTCAATGCCACGTCTTGTCCTTTCCTGCGCCAGCCTGCGGGGCCGCGGCCAGGGCGGCCGTGACCTCGTCATCGCTGGTTTGCGTAAAATCCCTGTAATGCGCGCCGACCGCCCAGAATTCCCTGGGGCTCAGCAGGCAGATCACAGTATCAACCAGCGGGCGCAGTTCGTCCACCGCTTCCGGGGGCGCCACCGGCACCGCCAGAATCACCTCAGCAGGCTTACGCTCCTTGAGCCAGAAATGCGCCGCCATGAAGGTCGCGCCGGTGGCGATGCCATCATCGACAACGATGACGGTCCGCCCCTCCACGTCCACCGGATCGCGCCCTTGCAAATAGCTGGCGCGGCGGGCGGCGTTTTCTTCCCGTGCCTGGGCAACCTGGGACGCAAAGTCCTCCGGCTTCATGCCGGTGGCCTGAAGCAGGGCACCGTTGAATATGGGGTTGCTGCCCTCCGCCAGCGCACCCGCGGCCAGCTCCGGGTTGGAGGGCATGCCGATCTTGCGGATCAGAATCAGGTCCAGCGGGGCGTTCAGTTTCTGCGCAATGGGCAGCGCGACAGGAACCCCGCCCCGCGGCAGCGCCAGCACCACGGGGTCCGTCATCGGCAGTTCAGCCAGTTTCCCGGCCAGCTGAAGCCCGGCAGAAATCCGGTCCTCGAACATAGGGGCCTCCACCCGGTAACCTAGCGCGCCGGGGCGAAAGGCAAAGCCTCAGCTGCGCCGCGCCACCAGATAGCGCCCGGGGGTATCCGCCGGGTAATTGCCGGTTTCGACGATGTCAAAGCCTGCGCGCTGCACCGCAGCCTCCAGTGTGCGGATATCCATGAAATCCACATAGCTGGGCGCCTTGCCCGCCAGCCGCATCAACGGGATGGCCACAGTGTACATCCAGTATTTCCAGGATCCCCGCGCCTCGCCCAGGCAGGGCGTCTTGGAGATGAACAGCCCGCCCTCGGGCAGCCTGGCCGCGATCGCGTCCAGCGCCGCCTCCAGATCCGGCAGCAGATGCAGCAGGTTGAAGGCCATCACCGCATCAAACGGCCCCTCCGGCGCGTCCAGCACGCCGCAGCACTGGAAGTCGACATTGGAAGCTGCCGCGTTCCAGGCCCGCTCCTGCCCGACCTTCAGCATCCCCTCCGACAGGTCGGTGGCGGTGATCTGGGCCGCATTGCACGCCAATGCGATGGCGGTGGTCCCGGTGCCGCAGCCCAGCTCCAGCACCCTGTCGCTGTCTCGCAGGTAAGACCGGGTGCGCTCCAGCGTGTAGCGGTAGGCGTCCATGTCCCGGATCGGGGACTCGGCGTATTTCGGGGCAATCCTGTCCCAGAAGCGGGCATCGGCTGTCATGGCGGGTCTCCTTGCTTGCATAAAGCCTATCCATGCAGGAACCACAGATAAATTGCCGAAATCCGCAGGGCTGTTATACGTATTCGCATGGAAAACCCCGACTGGAACCATATCCGCGCCTTTCTGGCCACCGCGGAAACCGGCTCGCTATCAGCCGCCGCCCGCCGTCTGGGCCTGACCCAGCCGACACTGTCACGCCAGGTCGCGGCACTGGAGGCGGAGCTGGGCGTGTTGCTGTTTGAACGCCTCGGCCGCGCCTTGGCGCTGACTGACGCGGGGCACGAACTGCTGATCCACAGCCGCAAGATGGGCGAGGCCGCAAATGGACTGCGCCTGGCCGCCACCGGCCAGGCGCAGTCCATCGAGGGCACAGTGCGGATCACCGCATCTGATGTGATGTCGGCGCATGTGCTGCCGCCGGTATTGCACCAACTTCGGCAGCGGGCGCCGCGGCTGACCATCGACGTGGTGGCCGCCAATGACATCCGCGACCTGATGCGGCGCGAGGCCGATATCGCCATCCGCCACGTCCGCCCCGAGCAGCCCGAGCTGATCTCCCGCCTGGTGCAGGAGGCCACCGCCCATTTCTACGCCGCCCCCAGCTATCTGGAGCGCCGCGGGCGGCCCGTCTCGCCTGCGGATCTGGCGGATCATGACTTCGTGGGCTTTGCGGACGTTGACCGGTCCATCGCGTTCATGGCGCCGCTGGGCATTCACCTGACAGCGGACAACTTCCGCATCAGATCCACCAGCGGCCTGGCATCCTGGGAGCTGGTCAAACAGGGCTTCGGCGTATGCCCGATGATGGACGATGTGGCTTCCGTCACACCGGGGGTGGAGCGGCTGCTGCCAGGGATGGAGCCGATCACCTTCCCGGTCTGGCTGACCACCCACCGCGAGCTGCACACCAGCCGCCGCATCCGGCTGGTGTTTGACCTTCTGGCAGAGTTCTTCGCCGCCAGGTGACACGGAAAAGGCAGCGCCCGTCAGGTGCGCCGCCTAAAAGTTCTTCTGAAAACTTTTGCCAAGACTTTTCGGAAAAGTCTTGGTCCACGCGTTACCCCCGCAGGGTGCCGCCGGTTGCCTTGGTGACTTTGGCGATGATCTTCTCGCTCACCGCCTCGATGTCCTTTTCCTTCAGCGTCTTATCGCTGGGCTGCAGCCGCACGGTGATCGCCAGCGACTTCTTGCCCTCGCCCAGGGAACCGCCGATGAACTCGTCAAAGACGCGCACATCCTCGATCAGCGCCTTGTCGGCACCGGCGGCGGCATTGACCAGGGTCAGCGCCTCGACATCCGCATCAACGACAAAGGCAAAGTCCCGCTCCACCGCCTGCAGATCGCTGATTGCCAGCGCCGGGCGGGTGGCACTGGACTTGCGCGGCAGCGGCACCTCATCCGGGAAGATGGTGAAGGCCACGGCAGCGCCCTTGATGCCCATCTGCTTCAGAACCTTCGGGTGCAGCTCGCCAAAGACGCCGAGGGTCTTTTTCGGACCCAGGCAAATGCGGCCATGGCGGCCCGGGTGCCACCAGCTGGCGCCGCCGCGCAGGATCTGCACCTTGGCAGGCGCGCCGATGGCAGCCAGCACTGCCTCGGCATCCGCCTTGGCGTCATAGAGGTCCACCGCGCGCGAGGCGCCATGCACGTCCTTGGGCCCGGTGCGGCCCACCAGCAGCCCCGCGATCTGGGTCACCTGCTCGCCCGGCTCGCCGCCGGTGAAGGCAGGGCCTGCCTCGAACAGCGCCAGATCCATGAAACCGCGTGCCTGGTTGCGGGCCGCGGCCTGCAGCAGGCCCGCCAGAAGGTCCGGACGCATGTGCGACATCTCCGACGAGATCGGGTTGGCCAGCATGGTGGCATCATCACCGCCGCCGAACAGCGCGGCAGAGGCTTTGTCGATGAAGCTGTAGCTGACGACTTCATTATAGCCGAGGCTGGCGCAGGTGCGGCGCGCCATCTGCTGGCGGCGCTGCTGCGGCGTCATCACCGGCTTCGGGATGCCGTCGGTCAGGCGCGGCAGCGGCTTGCCCTGCAGCTTGGTCAGCGAGGCGATGCGGGCAACCTCCTCGACCAGGTCGGCCTCACCCTGCACATCAGGGCGCCAGCTGGGCACATGCGCCATGTTGCCCTCCAGGCGGAAGCCA
Organism: Leisingera sp.; assembly: GCF_982940295.1. Lineage (NCBI taxonomy): Bacteria > Pseudomonadati > Pseudomonadota > Alphaproteobacteria > Rhodobacterales > Roseobacteraceae > Leisingera > Leisingera sp. Next base: position 158,039 of record NZ_CEYXRG010000005.1, on the reverse strand, counting down.
AGGCGGGTCAGGGTTTGGCGCTGATCGCTTTCCGGGATCTCCATCCCCACAAGCGACTGCACCCGGCCGCTGTCCAGTTTGTAGGCGCGCGAGTGATCCGGCACGTCGCCCGCAATCACCACCTCCGACGGCTCGCCGCCGCAGATATCCAGGATCATCTGGGTTGCCCGGTGCAGCCCCTCGATGGTGTATTCCGGATCCACGCCGCGCTCAAAGCGGTAGCGCGCGTCCGAGTTGATCTTGAGCGCCCGGCCCGCCATGGCGATCTGCACGTGATCCCAGAAGGCGCTCTCCAGGAACACATCCACGGTTTCCTCGGTACAGCCGGTTTCCTCGCCGCCCATGATGCCGCCGATGCTCTCCACACCCTTTTCGTCGGAGATCACCATGTGGCCCGCGCCCAGGGTGTATTCCTTCTCATCCAGCGCCACCAGCGTCTCGCCGCCCTGGGCCCGGTGCACCCGCAGGTTACCGGAAACCTTGGCCGCATCGAACACATGCAGCGGGCGGTTCTGGTCGAAGGTGAAGAAGTTGGTCACATCCACCAGCGCCGAGATCGGGCGCAGGCCGATCGCCGTCAGCCGGTCCTGCAGCCATTGCGGGCTGGGGCCGTTTTTCACACCTTTGATCAGGCGGCCGGCAAACAGCGGGCAGCCGTCGAGGGTGTCCTCGTCGATGGTGACCTTGATCGGGCTTGCGAAGTCGCCCGGGATCGCCTCAAACGCACGGGTCTTCAGGGTGCCCAGGCCGCGCGCCGCCAGATCGCGGGCGATGCCATAAACGCCCAGCGCATCGGGGCGGTTCGGGGTGATCGCGATCTCGATGACCGGGTCGACCTTGGCCGGATCGTTTTCCGCCAGCCAGTCCACGAACTTGTCACCGACATTGCCCGAGGGCAGCTCAATGATGCCGTCATGCTCTTCCGACAGCTCCAGCTCGCGCTCGGAGGCCATCATGCCAAAGCTTTCGACACCGCGGATCTTGCCAACGCCGATGGTGATGTCGAGGCCCGGGATATACATGCCCGGTTTGCACACCACCACGGTGATGCCCTCGCGCGCGTTCGGCGCGCCGCAGATGATCTGCATCTCGCCTTCATCGGTGTCCACCTTGCAGACCCGCAGCTTGTCGGCATCCGGGTGCTTTTCGGCGTGTTTCACATAGCCAAGGGTGAAGTCCTTCAGCGCGTCCGCCGGATTGACGACCCCTTCGACCTCAAGGCCCAGGTCGGTCAGAGCATCAGTAATCTCTTCCACCGAAGCATCGGTGTCGAGGTGGTCTTTCAGCCAGGAAAGCGTGAATTTCATCGGTCGGGGACCCCTTGGCAGACATGCGTGTTGGCCACAGGCAATGGCAAAGATTGCGCCAAGGTTCAAGGGTCGGGGCGCCCTGCCCTCAAGGATAGCTGGGAGTGAGGTTCAAAAGCTCATCCAATTGCCGCCCGATCCAGCCGTGCGGGATGAAATGGCCGCCGGGATGGGTGTCCAGGACCACCCGTCCGCCGGCGCAGCCCGGCCAGACCGTGCGCTCAAGCTTCAGGAATTCCACCACCTGCCACTGCCCCAATGCGCGCGCCGCGCCGCAGCCAAGCCGCGACCGCCACAGCGCCACCGGATAGGTCCGTTCGCCGCCAGGGCCATAGGGGAAGTCCATCACCGTGTCCTTCAACCCATGCACGTGGCGCACCTCGCGCGGGGCCTCGGGGCAGTTCTCGCTCTGCTGAATGGTGCCCGCCACCGCCAGCAGCGCCGCCACATCATTACCGCTGTGGCAGACAAAGCGCCATGCCATGGCCGAGCCATAGGAGTAGCCGGAAACGTATATACGTTTAGGATCAACGGGATAGTTCTCAGCGACGTCTTTCAGAACCGCATCGGCAAAATCCACGTCCTCCGTTTCCGGCGACCAGAAATCCCAGGTCTTGCGGCGTCCGTTCGGCGTCACCAGCAAGACGCCGCGGCGCTTGGCCGAGGCCCCGACCCGGTCACTTCTCTGCGCATGGCGCCCGGTGCGGGACCAGCCATGGAAATGCAGTAGCACCGGCAGGGGCGTAACCCCGTCCCAGCCCTCCGGCTCCATCACATGATAGGAGCGGTCGCCCAGTTCGCAGGGAGTCTCGCCATGGCAACCAGCAGGCTTCGATGGCCCCATGGCGGCAGCAGCAGAGACCCAAAGGAAGGCGGCGGAAAGGGAAAGAACAGCTCGGAACATCTGTCCGAGCCTAGCCGCTGGGCGGCGGCTGTCACGTCACAAAATTGTGGGACCGGGTGCCGAGCCGCGCCAATGACTGAACTTGCAAGGCAGCGCCCGCCCCAGGGCCGCCGTCGGGGCGGAAGACAAAATGTCTAGCGTTTGAAGCCTTTGAGCAGACTTTGCGTCTTGCGCAATTGTGCTGTGGCGGCCCGCATCTCGCGCGCCTGTTTCCTTCTCGAACGCCGATCCAAGTTAAAGAACAGACTGGCCGGGGCACCCCCCAAGAGTACAACCGGCAAAGAAATCTCAGCAGGCGCGAGAGAAATCAATAAAACGGCCACCATAAAAAACAACAGCCCCGCCAGATTAATTTTCCAGCGGGGCGTGGTTTCAGAAATCGCATTACACCAGTTCACATAGCGCGACAGGTATACGCCAATAAGGTACACTTACCGGCTCAAACCGCCATGCAGCGCCGGCATATCCAGGCTCTGGAAGCCGTAGTGGCGCAGCCAGCGCAGGTCGCTGTCGAAGAAGGCGCGCAGGTCCGGAATGCCGTATTTCAGCATCGCCAGGCGGTCGATGCCGATGCCGAAGGCAAAGCCCTGATAGATCTCCGGGTCGATGCCGCCCGCGGCAATCACCTTGGGATGCACCATGCCGGAGCCCAGGATCTCCATCCAGTCGTCGCCCTCGCCGATCTTCAGCGCGCCGCCCTCCCAGGAACAGCGGATGTCCACTTCGGCAGACGGCTCGGTGAAGGGGAAGTGCGAGGCGCGGAAGCGCAGCTCGACGTCGTCCACCTCGAAGAAGGACTTCACGAATTCCTCCAGCACCCACTTGAGGTTCGCCATCGAGATGTCCTTGTCCAGCGCTAGGCCTTCGACCTGGTGGAACATCGGCGTGTGGGTCTGGTCATAGTCGGCGCGGTAGACGCCGCCCGGGCAGATGATGCGCAGCGGCGCGCCCATCTTCTCCATCGAGCGGATCTGCACGGGCGAAGTATGGGTGCGCAGCACATGCGGCGGGCGGTTGTCGCCCTCGGCGCGGTGCATATAGAACGTGTCCATTTCAGCGCGTGCCGGGTGGTGGCCGGGGATATTCAGCGCATCGAAGTTGTACCAGTCGGTGTCGATCCGCGGACCCTCAGCGACCGAGAAGCCGAGTTCGGCAAAGATCGCGGTGATCTCTTCCTGCACCTGGCTGATCGGATGCAGGCTGCCCTGGCGCGCGGGGCGCGACGGCAGGGTCACGTCCAGCCACTCGGTGCGCAGGCGCTCATCCAGCGCGGCATCTTCCAGACCCGCCTTCTTGGCTGCCAGGGCCGAGTTGATCTCATCCTTCAGCGCGTTCAGCGCCGGGCCGGCCACCTGGCGCTCTTCCGGGGTCATTTTGCCCAGCTCGCGCATTTTCAGCGCCACTTCGCCCTTCTTGCCGACGGCGGCAAGGCGGATCGCTTCCAGTGCGGCCTCGTCGGCGGCCTCAGCAATCTGACCCAGGTATTTGGCTTTAAGATCGTCCATCACGGCCCCTCGAATTCTGCTTGTGCCCTGCTACCACAAGGGCCGCCGAAAGCAAGAGGGCGGCGGTGGAAGCCGCGAGGGTGTGTCACCGCTACGCGTTGCGCCGGTGCCCGGGCCTGAAATCACGCCCGTTTTGTGGTACTCTTCGCGCAGATCATTTCAGCGGGTCGGGAGGACAGAACCATGGCACATGTGGATTGGTATATCGAAGGCCGCAGCTTCGGGAACTGCAACTGCAACTACGGCTGCCCCTGCCAGTTTGAGGATCTGCCCACGCACGGCAACTGCACCGGCTTCGAGGTGCTCCATATCGACAAAGGGCATTTCGGCGAAACCGACCTGACCGGCACCCGCGCCGCCCTGCTCTATGCATGGCCTGGCCCGATCTTCGAGGGCAAGGGCGCGCTGCAGGCGATCATCGACGACCGCGCCTCTGACGCCCAGCGCGCGGCGCTGGAAACCGTGCTCCTGGGCGGCGAGACGGATGAGGAAGCCACCCACTGGTGGGTGTTCCGCGCCATGTGCGACACAGTGCATGAGACACTGGTCAAAAGGATCGACTACGAGGCCGACATCGAAAACCGCACCGCCAAGCTGGACATCGAAGGGCTGGTCACCTCCACCGGCCGCCCGATTCAGGCCCCGCATGGCGGCGGCGCGCACCGGGTCCGCATAGATATCCCCGGCGGCATCGAGTTCACCCTGGCCGAGATCGGCAGCGCCTCCACCAAATCCAATGCGGCGATCAAGCTGGACTTAAATGACAGTTATGGCCAATGGGCCATCATCCGGCACGGCCCGCACGGGATTGCGGCCTGATCGGCCTTAGCCCAGCAGCATCCAGGCGCCCATGCCCGCCATCATCAGGTTCTCGGTGAGAGAGACAAAGCCCAGCGGCACCTCGCTGCTGCCGCCCATGCAGGCACATTTCAGCTCCCGCTTGTCGATATAGACCGCCTTGAACACCGACACTGCACCCACAGTGCCGATCACCAGTGCCAGCGGCGCGGCCAGCCAGATCAGAACGCCCGCCAGCATGAGGAGGCCCGCCAGTCCTTCGGCAAAAGGATAGACATAGGCATAAGGAACAAACCGGCGGGCCAGCAGGTCATAGTTCAGGAACATGCTGGAGAAGCTTTCAACATCGCGAAGCTTTTGCAGCGCTAGCAGGCACATCGAAATGGCGACGAACCACATCAGCGTCCGCCCCATGCCAAGCGCACCGAAGGCGGCCCACTGCGCCGCCAGCGCAATCCCCAGCGCCATGGCAAACAACGCGATTACCGGCACATAGGTGGTTTCCCCCTTCGCGCGCACAGGTATTCCGAAATGGGCACGCAGATCCTCATAGCCGCCAATCCGCTCGCCGCCGATGTAGGTCTGCGGCGTGGTTTCAACCCCCGCCTGCTCCCGGAAGCTGTCAACCTCCGCGCGGGTAGTCAGCCGGTGATCCTCCACCTCATGCCCCTTCCAGCGCAGCAGGGCCCTGGACTTGAGCCCGTAGGGGCACAGGTGGTCCGGCATGTCCATCCGGTAGAGCTTGGCGGTCCTGCCTTCTGACTTTGTATGCGCGGTGTCTGCGGCGGTCATCGCCTCCTCCTGTGCCGGTGCCGGATCAATAGCTTAACGAGCCCGCGCCATTGAAAGTTCCGGCCTGAGCGGGGCAGCGCGGCCCGCCGCCCCGCTCAGGCCGCGCGCCACCGGCGTAGCCGATCTTGCCAATCGGAATTAACCGCTTGCCAGCCCGCCGTTTTCATGCGCACGTTGACCGGCAGCTTGCGAAAATGGATGTGACACCATGCCTACGCATTTGGACCGCACAACCCTGACCTGGAAGATCACACCTGACCTGCTCGGTGTCATCGACTCCTCCGGCATTTTTACAGACACCAATCCGGCCTGGTTCAAGACTCTGGGCCTGCTGCCCGAGGAAATCGAAAGCCGTCAGTTTTTTCACTTTCTGCATCCCGACGATATGTCCCGGACAGAAGCGGCATTTGAACTGGTCAAGCAAGGCAATCCGGTTCTGCAGTTCGAGAACCGCTACCGCCACAAGGACGGCTCTTACCGCTGGCTGTCCTGGAATGCGGTGCCGGAAGGGGACCGGTTCGTCTGCAGCGCCCGCGACGTCACCAAGGCCAAGGAAAACGAGGCCCACCTCGCCACCCGCGAGCAGGAAGCCCGCTTCCGCGAGCAGTTCATTGCGGTGCTGGGCCACGACCTGCGCAACCCGCTGACCGCGATCGGCGCCGTGCTTAGGCTTCTTGGGAACGAGCCGCAATCCGCCAAGGCGCTGGAGCTTCTGGCGAACGGCCGGCAGTCGGTCACCCGAATGTCATCGCTGATCAACGACATTCTCGATTTTGCCCGCGCCCGCCTGGGTAATGGCATCGAAATGAACCGCAGCCGGAAAATTGAGCTGCGGCCGGTTCTAAGTCAGACGGTGGAGGAGATCCGGCTGGCAAACCCGGACACCGCGCTGCGCGAAGAGTACAGTTTCGAGGATCCGATCGGCTGCGATCCGGAACGCATCGCCCAGCTGGTTTCGAACCTGCTTTCCAATGCTGTGACGCACGGCACCCCCGGCAAACCGGTGACGGTGACCGCCGGCGACGACGGCGGCGACTTCACCCTGTCCATCGCCAATGCGGGCGAGCCGATCCCGCCGGATACCATAGAGCTGCTGTTCGAACCCTTCACCCGTGCCGAAACACGGGAGTCGCAGAACGGGCTGGGGCTGGGGTTGTTCATCGCTCAGCAAATCGCCAAGGGCCACGACGGCCTGCTGTCGGTGCAGTCGGACGAGCAGCAGACCGTGTTTACCCTGCGGATTCCGCGCCAGAGCTGAAGACAGACGGCCTCAAGCCGGGAACAGCAGCACGGCGGTGAAACCCGGACCGTCGGTTACCAGCTCCAGCTCGCCCTCCAATTCCATCCGTGCGACATCGGCAATCCTCACACCCAGCCCCGGCGCCGCTTCGCCGGAGTCTCCGGGCAAGCCAACGCCATCGTCCGAGCACACCAGCCGTAAGCTGCCCCCGCCGGCCTGCTCCAGCCTGATGGAGACATTGCCGTGACGGTTTCCCGGGAAGGCGTGCTTGAAGGAGTTGGCAATGAATTCGTTCACAAAGGTACCCACCGCCACCGCATGAGTGGGGCTGACCTCCTGGGCGCAGGCTTCAAGCCGCAGCTCCACGCCCGGCGGCGCCAGGCCCGCCGTGTGGCCGCAAACCAGATCAAGAAAACCTTTGAGGCAGATGCTGCGGCCCTCCGGCTGCTGGTACAGCAATTCATGAACACGGCTCATGGCATCGACCCGTGCCATGATGCCTTCCAGCGCGGACTTGGCCTCAGGCTGCTCGTATTTGCGCTGCTGGAGGCGCGCGAAGGCGGACAGCGACGCAAGCGAGTTCTTGACCCGGTGGTCCGCCTCCTTGCGCAGAACGGCCTCAGCGCGCAGCGACTTTCGCAATTCGAGCTGCGCCATAACCTGGTGTGCCAGCACCTTCAGCGAGCGGCGCTGAAGGCTGGTCAGCTCCTTCGGCTCGTAGTCCAGCACACACAACGTGCCCAGGGGCAGCCCGTTGCCGGTCTTCAGCAGCGCGCCGGCATAGAAGCGCAGGCCCGGTTCGGCAAGACACAGCGGGTTGTCGCACATCCTGGGATCATTCAGGGTATCCCTGATTTCGACAAAATCCTCCTCCAGGATTACATGCGAACACAGCGAGGTTTCCAGCGGGGTCTCGCGGACACCCAGCCCGGTCTCGGCCTTGAACCACTGCCGGTCTGCGTCAATCAGGTTCACCACGGAAATGGCAGTGCCGCACAGTTCCGCGGCGAGATCCGCGATGTCGTCGAAATCCTTTTCCCGTTCCGTGCCCAGAACGTTGAAGGATTACAAAGCGCGAAGGCGGTCTTCCTGTTGCGGGTGCGGGCTCGCTCTCATTTCAGGCCTCCAGCCAGGTCAGCAGCCTGTCGACTATTGGCCGGCGGGGCGCCGATAGCAACCAGCGAACCGCGGAGGCGGCAACCGGGCGCGAAAAAAGGCCGCTCCAGCTGGAGCGGCCTTTCAGCGAATTCAGGTCCGTCCGGAGCCTTAGGCTGCCAGCGCGTCCTGTGCCTGGCGCACGATCGCACCGAAGGCTTCGGGCTCGTGCACTGCCAGGTCGGCCAGAACCTTACGGTCCACTTCGATGCCGGCCAGGGTCAGGCCGTTGATGAAGCGGGAGTAGGTCAGCGCTTCGTCGTGCGAACGCACAGCCGCGTTGATCCGCTGGATCCACAGCGCGCGGAAGTTGCGCTTGCGGTTCTTACGGTCGCGGGTTGCGTACTGGTTCGCCTTATCGACGGCCTGACGGGCAACCTTGAAGGTGTTCTTGCGGCGGCCGTAGTAACCTTTGGCTGCCTTGATAACCTTCTTGTGACGGGCGTGAGTCGTGGTACCACCTTTTACGCGGGACATCTCTCAAATCTCCTCTTAGCGGTCGTAGGGCATGAAGCCCTTGACGATCTTTGCGTCCGGTGCGGACAGGGTGGTGGTGCCGCGGGCATCACGGATGAATTTCTTGGTGCGTTTGATCATGCCGTGGCGCTTGCCGGCCTGACCTGCGATGACCTTGCCGGTGGCGGTCACCTTGAAGCGCTTCTTGGCGCTCGATTTCGTCTTCATCTTGGGCATTTCCGTCTCCTTCAATGCAGGTTCGCTAGACGCGCGACTCGGCATGCCTCGACGGCCGGCCGCGCGGAACAGAGCTGCCCTTTAAGCAAACCTCACCCTGGGGGCAAGCGGATTCTATGGATTAAGCGCACAGGACCCTGCAAAAAACGCATCTGCCCCATCATTCCCCGCATATCAGCCGGGTTTCGCCGCCACAGCACAGGCGGCCGGCGGACGCCGCCCGCTGAGCGCGGCAGGACCGGGGTGCCACGTCCCGGCGATCCGCGGCCCCGCACTCCGCGCAAGTCCGGTTTCCATGCGGCCTCAGCTCACGCAAGGGCCTGCCGGCAGCGGCGCGGCAGGCCCGTAGCCAAGGACCGGTTACTCCGGGTCGGTACTGTAGATCAACCGCTCGTCACAAGGGGCGATGCGCAGGATGTTGGTGGTGCCCGGCACATTGAACGGCACACCGGCGGTGACCACGATCTGGTCGCTTTCGCCCGCATAACCGCCCGCGCGCGCCGCGCGCGCCGCATTCACCACCGCGCCCTTGAAGCGGTCCAGCTCCGGCGTCATCACGCATTTGCACCCCCAGCTCAGGCACAGCCGCCGCGCCGTGGCGCTGACCGGGGTCATCGCGATGATCGGCACGCCGGGGCGCTCGCGCGCGGTTAGCAGCGCGGTTGTGCCCGATTGGGTGAAACAGCAGATCGCCTTGATCTCGGTCTTCTCGGCAATCTCACGCGCCGCGGCCACGATGCCGTCGGCCACGGTGGTGCCCTTGGCAGAGCGCGAGGCGGCGATGATCTGGGTATAGGTCGGGTCCGCCTCAACCTCGATGGCCACCTTGTCCATCGTCTGCACGGCCTGGACCGGATACTGGCCGGCCGCGCTCTCTGCGCTCAGCATGATCGCATCGGTGCCTTCATAGATGGCGGTGGCCACGTCAGACACCTCGGCGCGGGTCGGCATCGGGCTTTCGATCATGCTTTCCAGCATCTGGGTTGCCACGATCACCGGCTTGGCCGCGGCCCGGCACTTGCGCACCAGCCGCTTCTGGATCGGCGGCACCGCCGCCACCGGCAGCTCCACCCCCAGGTCGCCGCGCGCCACCATGATACCGTCGGAAGCGTCCAGGATCGCCTCGAAATCCTCCACCGCCTGCGGTTTCTCGATCTTCGACAGCACCGCCGCACGGCCATCGGCCAGCGACCGCGCCTCATAGACATCCTTGGCCCGCTGCACGAAAGACAGCGCCAGCCAGTCAACGCCCAAAGAACAGACAAACTCCAGATCCGCGCGGTCCTTTTCCGACAGCGCCGCCAGCGGCAGCACCACGTCCGGCACGTTCACCCCCTTGCGGTTCGAAATCGTGCCGCCGGTTTCCACCGTGCAATCGGCAAAATCCGGGCCGCAGGCGTCCACCACCAGGCGGATCTTGCCGTCATTGACCAGAAGATGCGCGCCCGGCTCCAGCGCCTGAAAGATTTCCGGATGCGGCAGGCACACGCGGTTCGCGTCGCCCTCCGCCTCATCCAGGTCGAGGCGGAACTTGGCGCCCTCCTCCAGCTCTTCGGCGCCATTGGCAAAGACGCCGACACGCAGTTTCGGCCCCTGCAGGTCCGCCAGGATCGCAATCGGGCTGTCCAGATCCTTTTCCACTTGGCGGATAATCTTATGCTTCTCGGCAATCTCCGGGTGGCTGCCGTGCGACATGTTCAGCCGGAACACATCGGCGCCGGCCTCATGCAGCGCGCGGATGGTGTCATAGGTCTCCGAAGCCGGCCCCAGGGTGGCGACAATCTTAACATTGCGCGAGCGTTTCATAGGGGTCTACTCCTCCGGACCTGAAATATGTTATCGCAAACAGCGTTGAGCTGCTTATCCCCTAATTCCCATTTTCCCGCAACTCCCCTAAACAGCCGTCAACAAAAGATGACAGGTCCATGACATATACACCCTATTTTGTGCACGGCGCCGACCGCCCCGCCCGCTGGCTGATCACCTGCGATCATGCGACCAATGTTGTTCCCCCCTTTGCCGGCGGCGGCGACCTGGGCCTCCCGCGCGAGGACATGGAGCGCCACATCGCCTATGACGTCGGCGCCTATGAGGTGTCGAAACTGCTGGGCGAAATGCTGGACGCGCCGGTGGTGGCGTCAAACTTCTCCCGCCTGGTGATCGACCCCAACCGCGGCGAGGATGACCCGACACTTCTGATGAAGCTCTACGACGGCACCATCATCCCCGCCAACCGCCACGCAGGCGAGGCCGAGCTGAAAGAACGGCTGGAGAACTGCTACCGCCCCTATCACCGGGCGCTGGCGCGGCTGGCGGAACGCCCCGGAACGGTGATCGTGTCCATGCACAGCTTCACCCGCCAGCTGCGCGGCCGCCCGCCGCGGCCCTGGGAGATCGGCATCCTGTTCCCGCAGGGCGAGCGGTTTTCGCCCTTTGTCGTCGATGAGCTGAACCGCGAGGACGGCCTGTGCGTCGGCGTCAACGAACCCTATACCGGCTATCTGCCCGGCGATGCGATCGAGACCCACGCCACCCATGCAGGCCGCCCCAACACGCTGGTCGAGCTGAGGAACGACCTGATTGCCGAACACAAGGGCCAGCACGCCTGGGCCGAACGCCTGGCCCGAATCCTGCCCAAGGCACTGGAAGCCTCCGGTCTCTAACCCGGAATTCGACGCGAATTCCGGCCAGGAAAACGGCTCCCCGCGTTGCAGAACCGGCGGCGCACACCCATATCTGTAACGGGAACGCGGGATTTTCCGGGAAAGGAGCCGCCATGAGCCAGGACACCCTCTCTGCCTTTTTCGGCTGGCTGTCCGTGCTGCACATCGGCCTGTTCACCCTCTCCGCCATCCTGCTGATGCTGATGCACGATTGGGTGGCCAGTCTGCACGCCCGTATGTTCGGTCTGGCGCCTGCCGATGTCAGCCTGACTGCCTACCGCTGGCTCGGCACCTACAAGATCGTGATCTTCGCCACCGCGCTGGGACCCTGGATCGCTTTGCAGCTGATCTGACCCTGCCGCGCCTTGCCATTGCCCGCCCCTGCCCCGGCTGCTAGGCCTGCGGGGACACCAGAAAACTCCGGAGCCACCGCCATGGACAAGCAAACCGAGATCGAAATCCAGGCCGCCGCCTTCCGCCGCCTGCAGAAGCACCTGATGGAAGACCGCACCGATGTGCAGAACATCGACCTCATGAACATGGCGGGCTTCTGCCGCAACTGCCTGGCCCGCTGGTATCAGGAGGCCGCCAACGAGCGCGGCATCGGGATGGATAAAAACGAGGCCCGCGAGATCTACTACGGCATGACCATGGATGAATGGAAAGCCAACTATCAGACCGAGGCCAGCGCCGAAAAACAGGCGGCCTTTGAGGTCGCGTTCAAGGAAAACGTCACCGACAAGCAGTGACAATGCCGCAGCGGCGCTGCCCCGCTGACGGTTGAAAATGGGGCGCTGCCCCTCTTGGCCTTGCGGCCAATTCACCCCGGAGTATTTGCCCAAAGGTGAAAAAGCCGGGCTGGCCGCAGCCTCAATCTCTTAGCCGCAAGGCGGCGCGTGCGGGGTCAACCGGCGCGCCCTGCGCATCAACAAGGGCGACCTGCAACGGTGCGCCGGTCTCCCGGTCCGCAACCCCGACCGGCGCGGCGCCGCCGGTGACATGCGCCTCGCCCCATTGCGCCAGCGCCAGAAATGTCAGCGCCAGCCCGCGGCCCGCTTCCGTCAGCACATAGGCCTGGCGCACCCGGTCGCCCGCCTCCTGATAGGGCTGTTTCTTTAGGATCCCCTGCGCCACCAGCCTGTTCAGCCGGTCGGTCAGGGTAGAGCGCGGCGCCTTCAGGTCTTCGCGCATATCGTCATAGCGGCATACCCCGTAGAACGCCTCCCGCAGGATCAGCAGCGTCCAGCGGTCGCCCAGGACTTCTGCGGCCAGCGCCATCGGGCAGAGGTCCTTGGGTACCAGGGCGCGGCGGCGGACAGCGGGCAGGGTTTCACGGGAATCAGATGCTGGGTTTGACATACGGACCCAGATAGGGAATTTTTATCTGAGTTCAAAATCAAGACTCAGATTCGCAGACAGGAAGAACGCCCAATGACCCAACACCCAATGGACCAGGATGACGCGCTCGAAGACTTCAAGCCGCGCCGGATCACGCTCAACGGTGCGGAGAAACCCGTGCATGTGTCCGGCCAGGGCCCCGCAGTGATCGTGATGGCAGAGATGCCAGGGATCAGCCCGCATGTGGCCCGCTTTGCCCGCTGGGTGCGTGATGCAGGTTTCACCGTTTACATGCCTTCGCTGTTCGGCCGTGACGGTGCCGTGGCGACAGCGGAAGACGGCGCGGAGGTGTTCCGCCGCGCCTGCGTCAGCGCCGAGTTCCGCGCCTTTGCGGGCAATGGCGCCAGCCCTGTCACCCAATGGCTCCGAGCGCTGGCGCGGCTGGCGCATGAGGAATGCGGCGGCCCCGGCACCGGTGCCATCGGCATGTGCTTCACCGGGAACTTTGCCCTGTCGATGATGCTGGAACCGGCGATGCTGGCACCGGTGCTGGCGCAGCCCTCGCTGCCGCTGGACGACCCCGCTGGACTGGAGAGCCCCCCCGATGAGCTAGCGGCGGTGCGCCAACGGCTGGAGCGCGAGGACCTTACGGTGCTGGCCTACCGGTTCGAGGGCGATACCTTTTGCCAGGCCCAGCGCTTTGCGGCCTATACCGAGGCGCTGGAGGACCGGTTCGACGCCCGCACCCTGCCGGACAGCGCCGCCGCCACCGAGGTTCCGCCCTTCTTTGCCAAACATGTCCGTACCCCGCATAGCGTGGTGACGGCCCATCTGGTGGATGAGGCAGGCCAGCCGACCCTGCAGGCGCGGGACGGCATTCTGGAGTTCTTCAGACAACGATTGACGGAGCAGGGCTGATCACGCAGCCGGCGGGGCATCTCTGCCCTGCCCTGCTCAGCGCTCCAGGCTTTCGAACCAGTCCAGCGCCATGCCGCTCCAGCCCTTCGGCAGGCCATGGCCGCCCTTGTGCAGGATCAGCTCCAGCCCGCCTGCCCCGCACTGCCAGCGCTTGCGCCAGACCCCGTCTGCTGCCTGATGGTCCGCGGCGTTGCTGGGACAGGCATTCTCCCGCCGCCACAGCTGCAGCCCCTCCCAGACATCGGCCTGCACGACACCGGCTTCAGAACCCGGGATCGCCCGGCCCTCCAGCGGCACAACCTTGTCCGCAAAGCCGTGGATATGCAGCAGCTGCACCGGGCCTCTGCATTGCTGCGTCATCGGCAGCCAGAAGCCGCCGGACACCGCCGCATAAGCCGCCGCGAACTCCGGTTGCAGGCAAGCCATCTCCCAGACCATCGAGCCGCCGCGGGAAAAGCCGCTCAGCAGCAGCCGGTCCGGATCGGCACCGGTGCGGGCGGCGGCATCCGCCAGCACACCGCGCAGGAACGCCGCATCATTGCGCGGGTAAGTGTTCCAGCCGTCGCGCACAGACCAGTCCGCGGGCTTGCCTTCCTTCCAAGGCAGCCCGCTGGGGGCAATCACAGCGTAGCCCCGCGCGGTAAGGGCCGTTACCAGCCCCTTGTTTGCGATCACCTTGGCGCCGCTGCTGCCATAGCCGTGCAAAAACATCACCGCAGGCCCGCCTTGCCAGCCGTCCGGCAGGGCCATGTGGTATTCGCCGCCCGCGATCCGGCAGGGGGTTTCGCCACCGCAGTCCGCCGTGTTTTCCGCCGCCCCTGCGGGCAACTCAGCGCAGGCAGCAATCAGCCCCGCCGCCAGCAGCCTCCGTATCCGGTTCAGCATCCGCGCCTCTTTCCGCCTGTTTCGGCGCCCAGAGTACCACACCAAACCGCGCCCGCCGCAATCCGCAACTCTTAAAAAAAACAGGCCGCCCGGTTCGGGCGGCCTGCACAACAATAACTTCAAAAAATGACCGGCTGCGGCTCCGCCGCCGGGCGCGTTCCCCCCCGGGTGCGCGCCTAGCCGCGGAACCTGCCAACCAGCCGTGCCGCCAGAGAGCCCGCAAACCAGCCCCCGCCGGCAGATGCCTGCGCGTAATCAGGATGCTCCACCACTTCGGCAGTCAGAACCCGGCGGACAGCCGCAAGAATTTCGGTATCGCTCGGCTCTGCGGGCTGAGCTGCCGTCATCTGACCCATTTCCGGCTGAAAACACTGTTCCATCTGGCACCTCCGCGGCTGTTTGCTTGTACAGGCGGCCTGTATTCCGGCGCCCTCTCATCTGCGATCCAGACTATCCTAATTCGCCGTTGACGTGCCCATTTTGTGTAAAATTAGTTAAAATCCCGAGCTGAAACGCAGGGTTCCGGCGACAGTACCGCAACAGGGGCGGCGATTGTTGACGGGTCTTGGAGAATACCCCCGGCTGAGGCACCGGAAGACGCGATTTTCATGCGCTATTACCGTCCGGAAGCACCCCGAACGATTCCCCTGAAACGCAGAAAGCCACCCACAAAGGGGCGGCTTTCGATCCCGGATCCGGCGATCAGCCTCAAACGGCTTTCTTGCGGCTTTCTTCCAGATAGATCTCGCGCAAGCGCTTGGCGATCGGGCCCGGAGTGCCGTCGCCCAGCTGCACGCCGTCGATCTCCACCACCGGCATCACAAAGGCGCTGGCGGAAGTGGTGAAGGCCTCATCCGCGTCCTTGGCTTCCTCAATGGTGAACAGGCGCTCCTCGATCTCCATCTGCGCCTCGGCAGCCAGCCGCAGCACCGCGGCGCGGGTGATGCCATGCAAGATGTCGTTGCTGAGCGGCCGGGTCACGATCTTGCCATTCTTGACGTAATAGGCGTTGTTCGAGGTGCCTTCGGTCACATAGCCGTCCTCGATCAGCCAGGCGTCATCGGCACCCGCCTTCTTGGCCATCATCTTGCCCATCGAGGGGTACAGCAGCTGCACCGTCTTGATGTCGCGGCGGCCCCAGCGGATGTCCTCGATCGAGATGATCTTGGCACCCTTCTGCGCGGCAGGGCTGTCGGCCAGGCCCGGCTTGTTCTGGGTGAACAGCACCAGGCTCGGCGGCGTATCAGCAGAGGGGAACACAAAATCCCGGTCGCCATCGGAGCCGCGGGAGACCTGCAGATAGACCAGGCCCTCTTCGATGCCGTTCAGCTCCACCAGCTTGCGGTGGATTTCCAGCAGCTCCTCCTTGGAGCAGGGCGACGCCATGTCCAGCTCTTTCAAGGAGCGCTCCAGGCGTACGGCGTGGCCGTCGAAGTCGATCAGCTTGCCGTCGAGGACCGAAGTCACCTCATAAACCGCATCGGCAAACAGAAAGCCGCGGTCAAAGATTGAAACCTTGGCTTCACCTTCGGGCAGGTATTCGCCATTCACATATACGGTACGGGTCATGGTAGTCTCCTCAGCCCCAGAGTTCTGCCTTCGGCGGATGCACCCCGGCGGCGTCAAATGTCAAAGGTTCCTCGCGGTCTTCGGCCAGAAGCAGCGGACCGTCAAGATCCGTAACCGCCGCACCCTGCGCCACAAGCGTCGCCGGCGCCATGGCGAGCGAAGATCCGACCATGCAGCCGACCATCACCTGGTAGCCCTCGGCCAGCGCCTGCTCGCGCAGCTTCAGCGCTTCCGTCAGGCCGCCGGTCTTGTCCAGCTTGATGTTGACCACATCGTATTTGCCCTTGAGCTTCGGCAGGCTCTCGCGGTCATGGCAGCTCTCATCGGCGCAAACCGGCACCGGGCGCTCCATGCCGATGAGCGCTTCATCCTCACCCGCGGGCAGCGGCTGCTCCACCAGCTCCACACCCAGGCGCACCAGATGCGGCGCCAGTTCGGCGTAAACCTCAGCCGACCAGCCTTCGTTGGCGTCGATGATGATCTTGGCATCGGGCGCACCCGCGCGCACTGCTTCCAGGCGGGGCATGTCGTCAGGGGTGCCGAGCTTGATCTTCAAGAGCGGCCGGTGCGCGTTTTCTGCCGCCTGCTGCTGCATCTTCTCCGGCGTATCCAGAGACAGGGTATAGGCGGTGATCTCCGGCTTCGGCTCAGGCAGCCCGGCGAGTTCCCAAACCCGCTTGCCGGCCTGTTTCGCCTCCAGATCCCACAGCGCGCAGTCCACCGCATTGCGGGCAGCGCCGGCGGGCAGCAGCGATTGCAGCTCTTCACGCGTGAAACCGGCGGGCAGCCCTTCGATCTCGGCGGTCACGCTGTCCAGCGTCTCATTATAGCGGGCATAGGGCACGCATTCGCCCCAGCCGGTGACGCCGTCCTTTTCGACCCGCACGGTCAGCACCTTGGCCTCGGTGCGCGAGCCGCGCGAGATGGTGAAGACCTGCGCCAGTTTGAAGACGTCCGGGGTGACGGTGATAGTCATGAAACTGCCCTTTCCTGCGGCCCTGCGCGCGAGCCGCGGCGGGCCTTGGCATGATGCCCGGCAACCCTGGCACCTGCCTTTTCATCTTTCCAAAAATACTCCCGCCGGAGGCATCCCAGGCTGTGCCTGCACACCTCCGGCGGGGCTGTTAGATCAGACCGCGGCCAGCGCGTCCACCAGGCGGCCGGCGCCGTGGCGGTACGGGTCAACGGCGGGCAGGCCCATGCGCTCTTCGACCTCGGCCAGGTATTTCACCGCCTCGTCCTCGGACAGGTGCTGGGTGTTGACCGAAATGCCGACGATCTGGCAGGCCGGGTTGGACCGCTGCGCCAGCGGCAGCGCCACTTCGCGCAGCTCTTCCAGGGTCGGAACATCATACTCCGGCAGGCCGCGCATATGGGTGCGGGTCGGCTCGTGGCACAGGATCAGCGCATCCGGCTGGCCGCCGTGCACCAGCGCCATGGTGACACCGGAGTAGGACACGTGGAACAGCGAGCCCTGGCCTTCGATCAGGTCCCAGTGGTCGTCGTCGTTGTCCGGGGTCAGATATTCGATGGAGCCCGCCATGAAGTCCGCCACAACCGCGTCCAGCGGCACGCCGTGGCCGGTGATCAGGATGCCGGTCTGGCCGGTGGCGCGGAAGGTCGACTTCATGCCGCGCTTCTGCATCTCTGCGTCCATCGCCATGGCGGTGTACATCTTGCCGACTGAACAGTCGGTGCCAACCGCCAGGCAGCGCTTGCCGGTGCGGTTCTTGCCGTTGGCGATCGGGTAGCCGACGGTGGGCACGCGCACGTCGTGCAGGGTGCCGCCGTGGGTCTGGGCCGCTGCCACCAGGTCGCCCTCGTCGCGCAGCAGGTTGTGCAGGCCGGAGGCAATGTCATAGCCCATTTCCAGCGCTTCGATCAGGACTTCTTTCCACGCGGGAGAGATCACGCCGCCGCGGTTGGCCACACCGATCACCAGGGTCTTGGCGCCGGCTTCTTTGGCTTCGGCCAGGGTCAGCTCCTTCAAGCCCAGGTCCGCGCCGCAGCCCGGCAGAGAGATCTGGCCGACGGCGTGATCAGGGCGCCAGTCACGGATGCCGATGGCAACCTTGGCGGCCAGCATGTCGGGCGCGTCGCCCAGGAACAGCAGATAAGGGGTTTCGATCATGGCGGGTTTCCTCTTCACTCTTGCCGGTGAGTTTGCGGAGATTCCCGCACAAGTTCATGTCTTTTCCGCTGCACGCCGCCGTCACGACGCAAGATCCTCCGGCATTTTTTTCATTTAGCGGCAGATTCCTGCGTTATGTCATCATTGCTGACATTATTTTCCTCCTCCAGCCAGGATTCGGCCTGAAGCACCCCGGTTTGGGGCGCGCCAAGCACGGCAATCGCCTGCTGAGAGCCGGTTTCCTCCGGCGCTTCGGCCTGACTGCGCCGCAGTGCGGCAACGCCCGCGACCATAAAACACAAGGCCGCGAGCAGGATCAGCAATCCATTTCCGTCAGCAATGCTGACCATATTCGGGGCGGCCAGCGTGCCGCCGAACTGGCCGACGTTCAAAAGGAACACCATCGCACCGCTCGCGGGCACGATCTGCGCCGGTTTCAACTGGTCGTTGGCATGGGCAGAGCAGACCGCGTACATCGGCAGGCTGGCCCCCGCGAGCACCGCAAATCCGATGACCAGCGCCTGCGGCGCGGGCGTCGCCAGCATCCACAGACAGGCTGCGCCACCGACCACGCCCAGCCCCACCAGCACCAGCCGCCGGTCGGTCTTGTCGCTGATCCAGCCGACGGGATACTGCACCACTGCGCCCACGATCATCGCCACCACCAGCACGCCGGAGGCCTCGGCCGCGCTCATACCGCGCGACAGCGCATAAAGCGGCAGCGCGATGAACCAGCCTGCCACTGCCGCAGCGCTGACCAGATTGCCGAGCACCGCCATCGGCGAAACCCGGTAGAGCTTGCGCACCGGCATCCGGTCCGGCACCTGGTATTCCGGCGCCTTGTTGCCCGACAGCAGCAGCGGCACGATCGACAGCGAAATCAGGATCGACACCACGCCGAACAGCAGGTTGCCGCCCGGATCGGGCAGCGCCACCAGCGCGGTGCCTATGGCCGGCCCTGCCATCCAGATCATGAAATAAATCGACAGGATCTGCGCCCGGTTGCTGTTTTCCGACTTCGCCTGCAGCCAGCTTTCGGTGATCACATACATGCCGGGATAGCAGAATCCAGCCAGGAACCGCATCGCCGACCAGGAATAGGGGTCCGAGGTCAGCAGGTGCAGGATCGCCGAGATCGACACCAGCGACGCCAGCGCCGAAAAGGCCCGGATGTGGCCCACCTTGGCCACCATCCCCGGCGCCATCACAGTGCCCAGCAGCGCGCCGGCCGGATAGGCCGCCTGCATGATCGAAATGGTAAGGCCGGAGAAGCCAAGCCCCGCGCCCCGGATTGTCAGCAGGGTGACCAGAAGCCCGTTGGCCACCATCAGCATCAGCATGCCCAGAAACAGGGCCCAGTTTTCAATGAATGCACGTCTCATGCCTGATTGCTCGCACGGGCACCCTGCTCTTTCGCGCCTGTTTGCGGCAATGTTTCCGGCGCCGCATCGCAGCGGCACTTTCTGCACGTGCAAAATTCCCTTGCATGAGGCTGCGCAACTTTCTAACACTTCAACCCAGCAGAATTGAAACGTCATTACCCGGAGGATTGCCCCATGAGCTTCCGCATCCAGCCCGCCGCTCCGGCGCGCCCCAACCGCTGCCAGTTGTTCGGCCCCGGCTCCAAAGTGAAGCTGTTCGAGAAGATGGCGGCCTCGGCGGCGGATGTCATCAACCTCGACCTGGAGGATTCGGTGGCCCCGGATGACAAGGACCAGGCCCGCGCCAATGTGATCGAGGCGATCAACAATGTGGATTGGGGCAGCAAGTACCTGTCGGTGCGGATCAACGGGCTCGACACCCCCTATTGGTACCGCGACGTGGTGGATATTCTGGAACAGGCGGGCGACCGGCTCGACCAGATCATGATCCCCAAGGTGGGCTGCGCCGAGGATGTCTATGCAGTTGACGCGCTGGTCACCGCCATTGAGCGTGCGAAGGGCCGCACCAAGCCGGTGTCCTTTGAGGTGATCATCGAATCCGCGGCGGGCATTGCCCATGTGGAGGAGATCGCCAAGTCCTCCCCGCGGCTGCAGGCGATGAGCCTGGGCGCTGCGGATTTTGCTGCCTCGATGGGGATGCAGACCACCGGTATCGGCGGCACCCAGGAGAATTACTACATGATCCGCGAGGGGCAGAAGCATTGGTCCGACCCTTGGCACTGGGCGCAGGCGGCGATTGTCGCGGCCTGCCGCACCCATGGCATCCTGCCTGTGGACGGCCCGTTCGGCGATTTCTCCGACGAGGACGGCTATATCGCGCAGGCCAAGCGCTCTGCGACGCTGGGCATGGTCGGCAAATGGGCCATCCACCCCAGCCAAATCGCGCTGGCGAACCAGGTCTTCACCCCGTCGGATGAGGCGGTGGCGGAAGCCCGCGAAATCCTGGCAGCAATGGAAGAGGCCAAGGCCTCCGGCGCCGGGGCCACCGTCTACAAGGGCCGTCTTGTCGACATCGCCTCGATCAAGCAGGCTGAAGTGATTGTGGCGCAGGCCGAGTTGATCGCGGGCAGCTGACGCCGGTCCGCGGCTAAAGATTCCAAGGGCGTCCCGGCGGGGCGCCCTTTCTGGTTGGAGAGATTGATGCCGGATTTGACATTGCTGCATACGGCGGAGGTGCATGTGGAAACCTTTCGGGCATTGGCGCCGGGGGCGGATCTGGACCAGCAGGTGCGCGCCGACTGGCTGGCACGGGCGCAGGGCGGAATCGATGCCGAACTGCGGGCCGAGATTGCCGCGGCCGTTGCGGCGGCTGATGGGCCGGTGCTGTGCACTTGCACCACCTTGGGTCCGGCGGCGGAGGAGGCTGGTGCCACCCGCATCGACTGGCCGATGATGCAAGAGGCCGCGCGCATTGGCGGGCCGGTGCTGATGGCCTATTGCCTGGAAAGCACCGCGGACCCTTCGCAGGCGCTGCTGCGGCGGGCGTTCGGGCCGCGCGATCCGCAGCTGACCTGCCTGGAGCTGGGCCATCACTGGCCGCTGTTTGAAGCCGGGGATGACGCCGGCTTCGCTGCGGCCATTGCGGCGGATACCGTCAAGGCAATGGGAGCGATGGATTTTGCCTGCGTGGTGCTGGCACAGGCTTCGATGGCCGGGGCGGCGGAGCTGCTGCGGCAGCGGGTTACGGTGCCGGTTCTGGCCTCGCCGGAGATTGCGGTCAAAGCGCTTCTTTAGGGGGGACGGAAGCGCCCGCCTTTAGGATCACGCACCTTAGCCCGGCCAAGGCCGCTGCCCTGCCGGTGTGTCTGGTCTGTATTTGCCTGTCTGCATTTTCCAGTTCAGCGGAGGCGGTAAGGGTTGGCGGCGCCGCCAATATGGCGGAGATGGACGGGCGTATCCGCCCCCATGCTAAACGTTGTCTCTGCACGGCCCCGCTGCCAGGCGGGAGCCCTGTTCCAAGGATGCCGGGGAGCCAAGCCCCGGCGGGTGATCGCGATCACGGGCAAGACTGCCTGAGGCCGCTTAAGATGTGGTGCAAGCAGCGTACGGCGGGTACGCAACACCTTCGTTGCGCTTGCCGCGGCTGCAGCGCAGTGAGTATTTAGGGAAAGATGAAAACCTGCCTCGCTTCATCTTTCCCCAAATACTCAAAAGTCCAACCGCGCCGCGGTCACGCCCGCATGTCCTTGGGCGAGCCCATCACCACATAGGTCGTTATCCCGGTCACATAAGGCGAGGTGCCGAGGATATCGGTGTGGAAGCGCTTGTAGCTGGGCAGGTCGGCGCATTCGACGCGCAACAGGTATTCGATGGTGCCGGTGATATTGTGGCATTCCACCACTTCCGGGGCCGCCTGCATGGCGCGTTCAAAGGCTTCCTGCGCCTCCTTGGTGTGCTCGCCCAGGCCGACACCGATGTAAGTGACGAAGCCGACTCCCATCTTCTGCCGGTCCAGCACCGCGCGGTAGCCGGTGATGACGCCTGCGCGCTCCAGCTCCTGCACCCGGCGCAGGCAGGCGGAGGGTGACAGCCCCACACGCTCGGCCAGCTCCAGGTTGCTGATCCGGCCATCGCGGGAGAGCTCTTGCAATATATGCTGGTTTATTCGATCGCTTTTCGCCATTAGTTGCGAAAATAGAGACAGGGCGCTGCAAAACGCAATTACATTTGGCAGTTTTCACGCAAGCATTCTGCGCATGACTCATGAACTCCTCACCGCGCTGGCGCTTTTCGCCTTTGTCTCCTCGATCACGCCTGGGCCGAACAACCTGATGCTGATGGCCTCCGGCGCCAATTTCGGCTTCCGCCGCACGATCCCGCATATGCTGGGAGTGGCGCTGGGGTTCGTGTTCATGGTGCTGCTGGTGGGCGCCGGGCTGGTGCAGGTGTTTGACGCCTTCCCGGTGAGCTACACGGTGCTGAAAGTGGTGTCGGTCATCTATCTGCTGTGGCTGGCGTGGAAGATCGCCAACGCAGCGCCGGTGGAGGCCAAGGGGGCGGAAGGCCGCCCGATGACGTTTCTGCAGGCGGCAGCTTTTCAGTGGGTGAACCCCAAGGCCTGGGCGATGGCGCTGACCGCGATCAGCGCCTACACGCCGGATCAGACCCTGATGGCGATCCTGCTGGTGGGGGTGATATTCGGCGCCATCAACTTGCCCTCGGTCGGGTCCTGGACAGTGCTGGGCCAGCAGATGGCGCGGTTCCTGACCAGTCCGCGGCGGCTGGTGCTGTTCAACTGGACCATGGCGCTGCTGCTGGTGGCCTCGCTCTATCCGGTGATCTGGCCGCAGTAAGGCGAGCGGCCCGCCCTCGGGGAGAGGGCGGGCGGTGTCCTCACTTCAAAGGCAGGCAGATCTCGGTCAGCAGATCCTCTGGCGCGGTGTCGCGGGGATCGTTGAGGTAGACCTCGTAACAAGGCTGGTCGGCGGGTTCCTCTCCGGACTCGGGCAGCCAGTTGCCGAAAAGGCTGTGATAGGCGGCGGCAAGGCCGGAATAGGGACCCTTGTACGTGAGAACGGCGGCGCGGCCTCCGGGCAGGGTCACCTCTTCCATGCCATCGGGCAGAGCATCGCCGGTGAACTCCGCCCCGGCAAAACTGCGCAAATCCGCCTCGGGGACGTCGTCGGGGCTGTCGAAATAGACGCCCAGCACGGCGCCTAGCTGGGGCCAGAGCTGGCGGCTTTCGCAGATCGCGCCGAGAGCCTCAAAGCTCTTGCCGATCTCATGGTAGGCGCCTTTGTGCGGCAGGCCTGCGAGGCGGCGGGCGGGGTCGGTGCGGGTGATCACATCATGCATCGGATAGCTTCCTGTTCTGAGGGTTGGGTTCGGCAGCCGCACCTGGCCGTCGCGGCGGAAGGCCGCCGGGCTGCTGCCGTAGGAGTCGGAGAATGCGCGGGAGAAGCTGCCCTGGTTCGGATAGCCCGCCCGGGCAGCCACCCGGGCGATGGGCATGTCCGACATCACCAGCCAGCTGGCTGCCCGGTGCAGGCGGATGCGGCGCACGGCTTGGGCGCAGGTCTCGCCGGTCAGGGCGCGGAACACCCTGTGCCAGTGAAACCGCGACATCGCCGCCACATCCGCGAGCCGGTCCAGCGACAGGTCGCCGTCGGTGTTGTCGTGGATGTAGGCCAGAACCCGCAGGATCCGGTTTTCGTAGCTGGCTGCCATCGGCGGCGCCTCCCCTCTCATTCTCTGCCCTCATCTGATGCCACGGCAGCAGATCACAAATCTTGCTGAGTTGCATCTTGCGGCGCAGGAGGCCATATAGCTGCAAACCTGCAGAGCAGAGGCAACATGACCCAGTATCTGGAATTCGAAAAACCGCTGGCCGAAATCGAGGGCAAGGCGGAAGAGCTGCGGGCGCTGGCGCGCGCGAATGAGGAAATGGATGTGGCGGACGAGGCCAAGGCGCTGGACGCCAAGGCGGCGCAGCTGCTGAAGGACCTCTATAAAGATCTGACGCCCTGGCGCAAATGCCAGGTGGCGCGCCATCCCGAGCGGCCGCACTGCAAGGACTACATCGAGGCGCTGTTCACCGAGTACACGCCGCTGGCGGGCGACCGGAACTTTGCCGATGACCTGGCGGTGATGGGCGGGCTGGCGCGTTTCAACGACCAGCCGGTAATGGTGATCGGCCATGAGAAGGGCAGCGACACCAAATCGCGGATCGAGCGCAACTTCGGCATGGCGCGGCCTGAGGGTTACCGCAAGGCGATCCGGCTGATGGAGATGGCCAGCCGCTTCAACCTTCCGGTGATCACCCTTGTGGACACCGCCGGCGCCTACCCCGGCAAGGGCGCCGAAGAGCGCGGCCAGTCGGAAGCGATTGCGCGCTCGACCGAGATGTGCCTGAAGATCGGCGTGCCGCTGATTTCAGTGATCATCGGCGAAGGCGGCTCCGGCGGCGCGGTGGCCTTTGCCACCGCCAACCGGGTGGCGATGCTGGAGCATTCGATCTACTCCGTGATCAGCCCCGAAGGCTGCGCCTCGATCCTGTGGAAGGATGCGGAGAAGATGCGCGAAGCGGCGGAAGCGCTGCGGCTGACCGCGCAGGATCTGAACAAGCTGGGCGTCAACGACCGCATCATCCCGGAACCGCTGGGCGGCGCGCACCGCGATCCCAAGGCGGCGATTCAGGCCGTGGGCGGAGCTATCCAGGAGATGCTGAACGAGCTGAAGGACAAGGACGCAGCCGAACTGGTCAAGGACCGGCGCCAGAAATTCCTGGACATCGGCTCTAAGGGGCTGGCGGCGTAACCGCCCGGACAGTTTGGTGAAATTCAAAGCCCGGCCTTTGCGCCGGGCTTTGCCGTTTCTGGGCCTGGCCGCCGCTGCGGCGGGGGCGCGGGAACAAATCCGGGTTTGGCGCATTGAGGTAGGGAGAGCTCTCCCTTTGCCCAGCCGGAATTTGATGCCATGACAACCGACAGCTTTTTCAACGACGCCCGCCGCAAGCGCCTGCAGGATGTGGACCCTTCGGATTTTGCCTGGGCAGTGCCGATCATGCGGACCGGGTATGCGGGCCGGGCTCTGGTCTATCTGGCCATTGCCGGCGTGTCGCTGTGGTCGATATGGCAGGGCGGCGAGGCCAAGGGCACGGCCGCGGCGCTGGAATGGCTGCAAGGCGGCTGGGGCACGGCAGTTATTATCCTCATCACGATCGGGCTGTTTGCCTATGCGGTCTGGCGCATGGTGGACAGCTTCTGGGATTTGGAGGCCTATGGCAGCGGCGCGAAGGGGCTGATCGCGCGCGCCGGGATGATCGTGACCGGACTGATCCACCTGGGCCTTGGCATTCTGGCGCTGTCGGTGCTGACCGGATCCGGCGAGGCGTCCGAGGGCGGCGGCGGCCTGAGCGGCTATTTCAACAGCGCTGCCGGGCAGACTGCGCTGGCCGTGGCGGGACTCCTGACCATTGGGGCCGGCGGGTATTACATCCGCAAGGCATGGCGGGAAAGCTACCGCGACCACCTGCGCGCCAACCCGGCAACCCTTCACATGAATACAGCATTAAAGGCTGGTGTGGCTGCGAACGGGGTGGTCATAGCCATCATCGGCTTGCTGATTCTGCAGGCGGCACTCTCCGCCTCAAGTGCGCCTGCGGGCGGCATCGGCAGTGCATTCGATTGGCTGCATGACAAGGTATACGGCCGAATTCTGGTGACGGCCCTCTGCGTTGGCCTGCTGGGGTTCGCCCTGTTCTGCCTGGTCAATGCCCTGTACCGGATCGTTCCGAAAGCCTCAGACAGCGCCACCGAAACATTGCGGGCGGCGCTGGAGAAGAGCTGAGACCTGCCCCCTAACCCGCCAGCAGCCTCAGCCCCTGAGTGACATCGGAACGCACTGCCAGCCGCAGGCCCGGCTCATCCCCCGCCTTGAGCGCGGCAATGATCAGCCGGTGGTTTTGCGGCGGGTCGGTGCGGCGCAGCCGGCCGTAAAGCGCCCGCATGGTGGGGCCGAGCTGCAGCCAGACGGTTTCAGCCATTGCCAGCATCGCCGGCGCCTGGGCGCGCAGGTAAAGGGTGCGGTGAAACTCCAGATTGGTGCGGATGTAGCCGACCGCATCGCGTTTGGAGACCATTTCCGCCACCGTCGTGTTGATCATCTGCAGCCGGTCGATCAGCGCGATATGCGCCCGCGGCAGGGCGCGGCTGGCCAGTTCCACCTCCAGGAGCGCGCGCAGGGCGGCCAGTTCCTCGATCCGTTCATTGCTGAGCTCAGGCGTCGACACCCGTCCCGAGGAGGACAGGAACAGCGCGCCCTCGGCCGCCAGCCGCCGCACCGCCTCGCGGGCGGGGGTCATCGAGACCTCGAACTCGCGGCCAATGCCGCGCAAGGTGAGCGCGGCGCCGGGTGTGATCTCGCCATGCATGATGCGGGTGCGCAAGGCGCGGTAGACGCGGTCATGGGCCGGGGCGGAGGCTGTGGCGGCGTCCTGGGAAGAGCGGGCGGTCAGGTTCATGCGCTCATGTGATCACAAAACACGCCCCGGTCAAGCGGGCAGATCCGCACGCGTGCCGGCGGCGGCCAGCCGCGGAACCGGTCAAGGTCGGCCGGACAGCCCGGCCAGGCTGAGGCCGGTACGCAGCCGCCGCAGCGGCGCCTGAGCGGAATACGGAAAGCCGGCCGCTGCCTGATCCACCGTCAGCGGCGCGCCTGAGAGTTTGCCGCAGGCCGCTGCCGCCTCCTCAAAGCTGCCGAGGGCGGCAAGGCTGGCGCAGTGCAGAACCAGTGCATGCTGGGCCCCGGGTTCCAGCGCCAGGGCCTCGGCGGCGGCGGCGGCAGCCTCAGCCTCCTGCCCGGCGGCGAGGCGGATGGCGGACTGCACTGTCAGAACGGCCGGCTGCGGCACCGGGTCGAGGCGGCGCACCTGGTCCAGGACCTTTTGCGCCGCACCGCCCTGCCCCGCCAGATGCAGCAGCCAGGCGCGGGTCAGCTGGCCCGAGGCATCATTGGGATAGTCTTCGGCCAGGGTTTCAGCGTGCTGCAGCGCTTCGGCGGATTGGCCGGCAAACTGCGCCGCCAGCGCCCGCAGGCCCAGCACCTCGGCCTGCGGCGGCAGGCCCGCGGTCATCCGCGCAGCCTCAGCGGCGCGCTGCGGCAGGCTGGCCACCGGGCCGGTCAGAGGATCCAGATGCCACATAGCGGCAAGCGCCTGTGCCTCCGGCCAGTCCGGTGCCATTTGCAGTGCCCGCTGCAAGGACTGCTTCGCGCCGCTGCTGTCGCCCTGCTGCATCAAGAGACGGGCGGTGAACAGCTTCTGAACAGCAGCGCCGCCGATCTCAGAACGTTCGAAATCAGGCAGCGGTTTGCCGAAATAGCGGACGATGCTGGCCGCCAGCTCCGGTGCGAGAGCGGAGACCGCCGGCTGAGGCTGGGGCGGAAGGATGCTGAGAGGCTCTGCCCCGGCGCCAGCCTGTAGAATTTCCAGAGACACCCCGTCCTGCAGTGGCCCCGGCAGATGACCTGTGACCACAAAATCCGCCTCCAGCAGCGCGGCTGCTTCGGCGGGCAGCAGGCCCTCGGCTGCGCGGGCGCTGGCGGGGGCGATAATGCGAATCCCTTCGGCCGGTGCCAGGCTGCGGATCACCTCCTCCGACAGCATTTGGGCAAAAGCGGGCTGCAGATTTTCGGAGGTGAAGGGCAGCACGGCGATGACCGGGCGGCCCTCGAACGAGGCCGCGGCCGGCTTGCCCGGTGCCGCCGTGGCAACGCTGTTCTGCCGGGCCGTCTGTTGCCAGCCCCAAAGGCCCGCCGCGGCGGCTGCGGCCCCAAGCACCCCGGCCAGAAGCAGCACCGCAGGCCGCAGGCCCTGGCGCGGTTTGGCCCGTTCAGGCTTGGGCGGCGGGGGGCTGCGGCGCAGGCTGGGCAGCGAGGTCAGTTCCTGGCCCAGAACATAGACATGCACCGGTTCGGGAATGTTCTTGACCTCATGCAGGCCCAGATCCTCGAACGCATAGGGGATACGGCCCTGCACCTGCCCGTAGGCAGCAGCCGACAGCGCCACTCCGCCCAGCGGCGCCAGCGCTTCCAGCCGGGCGGCGATATTCACGTCGTCACCGTAGACATCGCCCCGGGCAATCATCACCTCCCCCAGGGTGATGCCGATCCGAAGCTGTAGATGCCGGTTTCGGGCGGCGCCTGCCTGAACCTCTGCCGCGGCCTGAACCGCTGAAATCACGCTGGGAAAGATGGCGAGAACCCCGTCGCCCATAAGCTTGACGATGCGGCCTTCGTGGTTGCGGATCGCGGGGGCGATGAGGCTTTGCTGCTGCGCCAGAACCTGATTGAGCGTGCCGGCTTCGTCCTCGGCCATCAGGCGGCTGAAGCCGGAGACATCCAGCACGAAGATGGCAGCAAGGCGTCTTTGCGGTTTGTCTGGCACGGGCTGGCCTCAGGTACCGGGGCAACTGGAAACGGAAACGTGACGCGAGCTTAGCCCGCGCAGCCCGGCCCGCAAAGCACTGAGTTTATTCGCCGAACCGGTAGCGGTGCAGGCTGGCGCCGTTTTCCCGCAGCCAGGCGCGGGGGGCCTGCCAGCGGCCGTGGATACGTTCCACCGTGTCCCAGAAGGCCTGCGAGTGGTTCATTTCCTGCAGATGCGCGACCTCGTGGGCAGCCACATAGCGCAGCACCGCAGGCGGCGCCAGGATCAGCCGCCAGGAATACATCAGCCCGCCGTCCGCGGTGCAGGAGCCCCAGCGTGAGCGGGTGTCGCGCAAGGTCAGGCGGTTGTAGCCCTTGCCGAGCCGGTCGGCATAGTAGTCTGACGCCTCGGCCAGCCGGTCGCGTGCCAGCTCCTTCAGGTAGCGTTGCAGCGGCCGTGCCGGGTTGTTCCCCGGCACCGCGATCCGGCCCGCCTCCAGCTGGATCCGCCGCCCCTGGGCGCGCTCTACCATGCGGTTCTGGCCGTCAACCGGCAGCACTGTTCCAAACCCCGCCTGCACTGCTTCGGGGTGCTTTTGCAAATGGCCGCGGATCCAGTCCGCCTTTTCCTCGGCAAAGGCCAGCGCGGTGTCCTCCGGCAGGCTTTTGGGCAGGGTCAGCGTCACCCGCCCATCGAGCGAGGAGATCCGCAGGCTGATCCGCCGCGCCCGGGCTGACCGGCGCAAGGTCAGCGGCACCGGCGGATCTCCGGGCAGATGATAGTCGGCCATGCGCGCCCCCTTCCAGGCAAAGGCTTTGACAGTGCCCCCCTCATATGGCAAGGCACCGGAATCGTCGATACGACTCACCAGTAAATCAAGGGGATCCACATGCCCAAGGAAGAATGGGGTGTAAAGCGCGTCTGCCCTACCACTGGAAAGCGCTTTTATGACCTGAACAAGAACCCGATCGTCAGCCCCTATACCGGCGAGGTTGTCGAGCTGGACACCGGCAAGACCCGGATGATCGAGGCGGATGCCGAAGACGCGGCCACCCTGAAGGCCAAAGAGAACATGGACGCGGATGACGTGGTCCTGGATGATGACGACGACGTCGATGTCGATCTGGGCGATGATGTCCTGGACGATGACGACGATGACGACAACGTCTCGCTGGACGACATCGCCGACATGTCGTCGCCTGAGGACGATTCCTGAGGCCATTCAAGCTGTTCGGGGAAGCGCATGGCCTTCCCCGGACCGCGCTCCGGCCTGGCCCGGAAAAAATTTGGACCCCGGCGCATTTTCCGCTTGCAGCCCGCGCCGCCGTCCCGTAAACGACGCTCACACCGCAAGACGGGCCGCACCGGCGACGGAACGGACACTGAAAAGCGGACAGGTTTGGGGCCTTAGCTCAGTTGGGAGAGCGCTTGCATGGCATGCAAGAGGTCAGGGGTTCGACTCCCCTAGGCTCCACCAAATCTTCAAAAAATCTCCGATAACGATACGTTGATTAAGTGCTGCGCCCACATGTGCAATCGGCAGCACTGCCATCTCGCGAGCCGCATATCTGCGGAACGAAGCGGGCTTTGGCAACGAAGCAGAACTGCCAGCCTGGCGGGAGAGGCACTCTCATTATGGCTGCATCCGGTGCGCTTCATCTTGCGCCAGAACGACAGCAACGGGCAGCTGACCGCACCATGCAGAAATTCTCAATCATGCAGCGGATCTTGCGGCGGTTGTTGTACCGGATTACAGGTCGGCCTACCATGAAACCGCGAATTGCTTACCGAAACCAATTCTCTGGAATGGGAACGCCGCATGATTGCTTACGTCACCGTCGGTGCTGATGACATCGCTCGCGCAAAACGGTTTTACTCGGCATTTCTGCCAGCCCTTGATTACGAACTGACGGAGAGCTCTGAGGGACTAAGCTACGTGCTGCCAGAGCAGCCGGGTCAGCTTGCCGCCCTACCGGATCTCTACGTCAAACCGCCTTTCGATGGACGTCCCGCCTCGTCCGGGAACGGTGTTATGATCGCATTTAAGGCGGGCAGTCAAAAGCAGGTGCGCGAACTTCACACCGCAGCGCTTGCCGCTGGCGGCTTTGACGAGGGGCAGCCGGGTTTCCGTGACACGTACAGCCCGCAGTTTTTTGTCGGCTACCTTCGCGACCCTCAAGGCAATAAAATCGCATTGTTCTCCAACGATCCGAACGAACCTGCACGCGATGGATGACGCGGGCGCCGCGGACAATGATCGTGAAGTTTTCTCAGGTCGGACCGAGAGCAGTTGTGGATGTTTTTCAGCTTCCGTCGCGGAAACAACACCCGCCGTTACAAAGGGCCGGTTGATTGGCCCGAGCCGGGTAATCGCTGCTGCGTCAGGGTGGTCCTGAACAGCGGATTTGCGGATCTGGCGCCGGCAACCGCCGGCACACTTGAATTCCCGCTCCGCAGGCTCACGTAAAGCTCACAAACCGTGACGCGACAAATGGTTGCCTGCCACCCCCGGACCTTTAAGGTAGAGTTCGTCAGCCCCCTGCGGAGATCCTCGCATGAAAGATCAAGCCCCCGCGCCGGACCTCAGTCCGGCAACCGCGCAGCCAGACCTTCCCGCAAAGCCGCCCGGGCTGCATGAGCGGGCGCTGCATCTGATGGCCCGGCTGCTGCCGCTGTCCTTTTTCCGCCGACCGCCAAAGATCATCATCATCGACGCCACCAACAGCTGCAACCTGCGCTGCCCGGTCTGCCCCGTCACCTTTGCGATGAGCCGCAAGCGCGGCATGATGAAGCCGCATGTGTTCCGCAAGATCATCGACGACTTCAAGGACCAGCCGGAAAAGCCCGCGATCTACTTCAGCTTCTCCGGAGAACCGACGCTGCACAAGGATCTGCCGGATTTCATCGCCTATGCCCATGAAAACGGCCACGACACCTATCTGTCGACCAACGCCACCCGCCTGACGCCGGACATGAGCGAGCGGCTGATCCGTTCGGGCCTGGCACGTGTGAACCTGTGCATGGACGGGTTCTCCAAGGAGGCGCAGGAGGTCTACCGGGTCAATTCCGACTTCGATAACGTCAAGGCGAGCATCGAGGAATTCCTCAGGATCAAGAAAGACCTGGGCATGAAGACCCCGGTCACCGTGCTGCAGACGCTGCTGACCAGTTATTCCGAACCGCAGATGGATGAGATGGAGGCTTGGGCGCGCGAGGCGGGCTTTGACCGGGTGCGGTTCAAGACCTTCTCGATCGGCTCCTACACCTCGGCCGACCAGAAGCGCGAGTTCGCCCATTTCCTGCCGCGCCAAAAGGAACTGCGCCGCCACCCGCGCCACACCAGCCATGCGTTGTGCACGGTGCCGCTGTTTCAGTCGGTGGTGTTCTGGAACGGCGATCTGGGCCTATGCTGCATCGACTACGATCAGGTGATCCAGCTGCCCAATGTGGAGCGGGACGGCTTCCTGGCCGCCTACCGCTCCGACGAGGCCGCGCGCGCCCGCAAGCGCGGCTTCCTCAAGCAGTTCGGTATCTGCAAGACCTGCTCGTTCTCCAACGCCGAGAACATGGGCATACGGCGCGACCTCAAGAAATAGCCCCTGCGGCTTTCATCTTTCCCAAAATACTCTGGGGGTGAAGGCCGCGAGGCCGAGGGGGCAAAGCCCCCTCCCCTTCTACCGCTGCAGCAGGATCGGAAACCAATCCTCGCGCAGGCGCTGGCCCGGCTGCATATCATGGCCCGGGAACGGCGGCGAGGTGCGGCCGGGGCGTTCGACATAGCGGGCATCATCGCCCACCAGCCGCAGCGAAAAGGCGCGGCGGCGCGAGGTGGAGGTGTTGCCGCGGGCGCCGTGCAGGGTCTTGTAATTGAAGGCCACCGCATCGCCCGGCTGCATCGGGTATTCCAGCACCTTCATCCCTTCGGCATCCGGGTCCGGGACGGGCATGTACTGACCTTCGTCCGGAAAGAAATCCTCCTCGGACACCCAGCGGGTCGGCAGCACTTCCTTCTCCCATTTGTGCGAACCGGCCACGCAGCGCAGGGTGGCCTCTTTCACCTCGTCCAGCGGCGACCAGAAACTGATGGTCTGCCCGCCCTCTACAAAGTAATAAGGCCCGTCCTGGTGCCAGGGCGTGGCCATCGAGGTGCCGGGCTCTTTAACCAGCACATGGTCATGGAACATTTGCACTGACCGGGATTTCATCAGGTCGGCCGCGACTTCGGCCACAGGGGACTCTTCGATCGCCTGCTGGAATTCGGGAATGCGGGTCCAGTTGCAGTAGTCGTCAAAGAATCGCCCGGTCTGCCCTGCCTTTTCATTGTTTGAGGCATAGGGGCCGGGATTTTCCATGTTGGCGGCGACGCCTGCGCGCAGCAGCTCGACTTGGTCTGCGAACAAACCGCGGATCAGGACCACACCGTCACGCTGGTACTGCTCGACGTGTTCCGGGGTAATAAGGGGGTGGACCATTGCTTCCTCCGCTGCTGAATGATGCAAATCCGATGCGCCATTCCTGCCGCGGCAGATATATAGTTTCAAATCGTATCTTTCTAAGCTACCCATCACTTCATGTTATATCTCACCTTGCGCCACTACGAATATGTCTGTGCCGTGGCCCGCCACGGCAGCCTGTCGGCAGCGGCGGACGCCGTGCATGTGAGCCAGCCGGCGCTCTCCGCCGCGCTCAGCCGGATTGAGGAGCATCTGGGCCACGCGCTGTTCCTGCGCAGGCGTGGCACGGCGCTGGCGCTGACCCCGCAGGGTCGGCGGTTTGCCGAACAAGCGCAAGCGCTGCTGGATCAGGCGGCGCGGCTGGAAAACCCGAAAGAAGCCGGTGCCGCGCAGAAACTGGCGCTGATTTGTTTCTCCGACCTGGCCCCTTTTCTGCTGGCTCCTGCTCTGCAAGCGCTGCGCCTGGCTTTGCCGGGCGTGGATATCCGCCATCGCGCCTGCGGATTCGAGCCGCTGATTTCCGCGCTCAGTAATGGCGAGGCGGATCTCGCCATCACCTATGATCTGGGCCTGGATGCAGCGTTCAGCCGCGCGGAGCTGGACAGAATAATCCCTCATGCGCTGGTGCAGCCCGGGCACCCGCTGGCGGACCGCGCCGGCGTAACCCTGGCAGAACTGGCGCAGCACCCGCTGGTACTGTCGCAGGAAGGGCTGTCGGTGCAGCACATGCTGGGTCTGTTCAAGACACAGGGACTGGTGCCGCGGATTGCACACAGGGCGGGTTCCTTGGAGCTGCTGCGCAGTCTGGCGGCCAATGGCGAGGGGGTGGGCATCAGCTACAGCCAGCCGCCTGGCGGGATCAGCTATGACGGCAAAGCTCTATGCGCGGTGCCGGTCACCGACACGGAGGCGCAGGAGCCGGTGATTCTGGCAGCCCACACAGAAATGCCGGAGGCGTCCCCGGCATTCAAAGCGCATCAAATTCTCCGAGAGACGCTGAGCGCCCGCCGGTCAGACCTTGCGCAGGCGGATCACCACATCGACTGAGGCGATTTCCATCCCCTCGGGCGCTTCCGGCAGCTTGTGAATCACCAGATCCTGCGAGGGCGCGTCGCTGACCCTGCCCTCGTCCTCCCAGAAGAAGTGGGGGTGGTCGTGGGTGTTGGTGTCGAAATAACTCTTGGAGCCGTCGAGCGGGATTTCCTGCAGCACCCCCGCATCGCAGAACGCGCGCAGGGTGTTGTAGACGGTGGCCAGCGACACTGCGGCCCCTTTTTTCTTGGCCGACTCGAACAGGCTTTCGGCGGTGATATGGCGGTGCTTACCGTCGCCCACCAGCAATTCGGCGAGCGCCACCCGCTGCCGGGTGGGTCTCAGCCCGGCCTCTGTCAGCCAGCGTGTGGCCACTTCTTCGCTGTTTGGCGTCATGAGCAGGTCCTGCATCGCGTTGCTGACCGTATATATAGGAGCAACACCCAAGGTTTTTCAAATGAAATTCATTCGCAGCTGAACTCCCCTTTCCGGTGCGCCTGTGGCACATTCAACGCAGGAAGTGACGCGGGGTCCCCTTGCAGGACCCTTTGGCCCGATGCTACAGAGCGCCAGATATATAGACCCGAACCCCAGGCAGGAGATGCGCCCGAATGGCCGATTACCCCAGCAGCTTTGACAAGGACGATTTGCTGAAATGCGCGCGGGGCGAGCTGTTTGGGCCGGGCAACGCCCAGCTGCCGGCGCCGCCGATGCTGATGATGGACCGTATCACCGAGATCTCCGGTGACGGCGGCGAGCATGGCAAGGGCCATGTGATTGCAGAATTCGACATCACCCCGGACCTGTGGTTCTTTGACTGCCATTTCCCGGGCAACCCGATCATGCCCGGCTGCCTGGGCCTGGACGGCCTGTGGCAGCTGACCGGCTTCAACCTGGGCTGGCGCGGCTGGCAGGGCCGCGGCTATGCGCTGGGTGTGGGTGAGGTGAAGCTCACCGGCATGGTGCGCCCGGACCGCAAGATGCTGACCTACCGCGTCAACTTCACCAAGGCAGTGCAGACCCGCCGTCTGACCATGGGCGTCGCCGACGGCATCGTCGAGGCTGACGGGGACGTGATCTATCAGGTCAAGGATATGAAAGTGGCCCTGTCCGAAAGCTGATACGCTTTCCGGCAAGACAAAAGTCACAGAAACAGGAGTACGCACATGCGCCGCGTCGTCGTCACCGGTCTGGGGATTGTCTCCTCCATCGGGAACAATGCCGAAGAAGTCACCGCCTCGCTGAAAGCCGGTAAATCCGGCATCGTCGCCAGCCCGGAAATGGCCGAGCACGGTTTCCGCAGCCAGGTGGCCGGCACCCTGAAAATCGATGTGGCTGAGCACGTGGACAAGCGCACCCTGCGCTTCATGGGTCCGGGTGCGGCCTATGCCCATATCGCCATGAGCCAGGCAATTGCCGATGCCGGACTGTCTGAAGATCACGTGGTGAACGAGCGGACCGGTCTGGTGGCCGGTTCCGGCGGCCCGTCGACTTCGGCCATGCTGACGGCGCATCAAACGGTGCTGAAAACCGGCGCCACCAAACGCATCGGCCCGTTTGCAGTGCCGAAATGCATGTCCTCGACGATCTCGGCCAACCTGGCGACCGCGTTCAAGATCAAGGGCATCAACTACTCGATCACCTCGGCCTGCTCGACCTCGCTGCACTGCATCGGCAATGCCGCCGAACAGATCATGATGGGCAAGCAGGACGTGATGTTTGCCGGCGGCGGCGAAGAGCTGGACTGGACCCTCAGCTGCCTGTTCGACGCCATGGGCGCGATGTCGTCCAAGAAGAACGACGAGCCGGAGAAAGCCTCCCGCGCCTTCGACCAGGACCGCGACGGTTTCGTGATCTCCGGCGGCGGCGGCATCGTGGTGCTGGAAGAGCTGGAGCACGCCAAGGCCCGTGGCGCAAAAATCTATGCCGAGGTGACCGGCTTTGCCGCCACCTCCGACGGCCATGACATGGTGGCGCCGTCCGGTGAAGGCGGCGAGCGGGCGATGCGGCTGGCGCTGGCCACCCTGCCCGAAGGCCGCAAGGTCGGCTACATCAACGCGCATGGCACCTCGACCCCGGTTGGCGATGTCGGCGAGGTCGAAGCCGCCCGCCGGGTGTTCGGCGAGGGCAACGTGCCGCCGATCTCCTCGACCAAGTCGATGACCGGCCACGCCCAGGGCGCTGCCGGCGCGCTGGAGGCGATCTTCTGCCTCCTCATGCTGGACAACGATTTCATCACCCCGTCGATCAACGTCGACACCCTCGCCGAAGGCATCCTGCCGGGTGAGATTGCCACTGATCTGGTGGAAAATGCCGGGCTCGACTCGGTGATGACCAACAGCTTCGGCTTTGGCGGCACCAACGGCTCGATGGTTCTGAGCAAGTACAAGGGATAAATGGCGATGACGGGACTTCTGACCGGCAAGCGCGGCCTGATCATGGGCGTGGCCAATGACCGCTCCATCGCCTGGGGCATCGCCAAGGCCATGGCGGATGCTGGGGCCGAGCTGGCCTTTACCTATCAGGGCGAAGCCTTTGGCAAGCGGCTGGAGCCGCTGGCCCAGAGCGTCGGCTCGGATTTCATGGTCGATGTGGATGTGACCGATGATGCCTCGCTGGATGCTGCGTTCGAGCAACTGGCAGGGCGCTGGCCCACGATCGACTTTGTGGTCCACGCGATTGCCTATTCCGACAAGTCGGAGCTGACCGGGCGGTTCCTGAACACCACCCGCGCCAACTTTAAGAACTCTATGGATATTTCCGCCTACTCCTTCATCGAGGTGGCGCGCCGCGCCTACCCGCTGATGAAGGACAACGGCGGCACCCTCTTGACCCTGACCTATCAGGGGTCGAACCGGGTGGTACCGAACTACAACGTGATGGGCGTAGCCAAGGCGGCGCTGGAATCGGCGACCCGCTATCTGGCCAACGATCTGGGCCCGGAGGGCATCCGGGTAAACGCGATCTCGCCCGGCCCTATGAAGACCCTTGCCGGGGCGGCCATCGGCGGTGCGCGCAAGACCTTCAAGCACACAGCCCAGAACGCGCCGCTGCGCGACAACGCGACGCTGGAGGCCGTGGGCGGCACCGCAGTCTACCTGGCGTCGGACGCAGGTGCCTGCACCTCCGGCGAGATCATCCGGGTCGATGGCGGTTTCCACGTGCTGGGGATGCCGCAGCAGGATCACCTGTAAGCAGGCTCAGACAGCCATGATAATAAAGGCGCCCCCAGGGCGCCTTTTTCTTTGAGCCGCAGGGCCGTGCGGGCCTGAAGTGCTCAGCTTCGGGGCTGCGGTGCACTCCCGCCCGTCGCCGGGCTTCTGGCGAAGCCCGCTCTCGTTGGGCGTGGCAGCCGGCGGACCTGCGGGCGCGGGAGAACCTCCCTGCCCTGCAGGCGCAGCATCAGTTGATAGACACCAGTTCGATGTCGAAAACCAGATCCTTGCCCGCCAGGAAATGGTTGGCATCCAGCGTCACGGTCTCTTCGGTCACTTCAACCACAGTGACCGGCAGAACATGGCCCTCGGGGCTTTGCATTTGCAGCTGCGTGCCCAGGTCCAGCGGGATATCGGCGGGAATACCTTCGCGCGGGATTTGCTGGCGCGCCTCGGGATTGATCGGGCCGTAACCATCGGCACACGCGATTTCCAGCGTCTTCTTGCCGCCGGGTTCCATGCCTTCCAGACCGGCATCCATTCCGGCAATCACCTGGCCTGCGCCGACGGTGAACTCCAGCGGGTCGCGTCCTTCGGAACTGTCGAAAACGGTACCATCCGTCAGCTTGCCTGTGTAATGGATGCGCACGGTGTCGCCGTTCTTTACCCCGGTCATGAGACCTCCAATCGGTTGCGGGTTCATAAAGGGGCGCAGCCTAGCGCCCGCAGACGCGATGTAAACCCGTATGGGTACAATTTCCGGCTTTGCCCGCCTGGCGCCTTCGTGCAAGTCTCGCCGCAAGGGAGGGAACCATGCCGATCACCACCTGTATCTTCGACGCCTACGGAACCCTGTTCGATGTGGCAGCCGCCGCCCGCCAGGCCGCCGGCGAGCCGCAGTTTCCGCATCTACAGGACACCTGGGCAGAGCTGGCCAGCCACTGGCGTCTGAAACAGCTGCAATACACCTGGCTGCGCGCCATCACCGGGGCCCATGCGGATTTCTGGGATGTGACCCAGGACGGGCTCGACTGGGCGATGGAAGCCGCGGGGCTCGGCGGGGACGCCGCCCTGCGCCAGCGCCTGTTGGATCTCTACTGGGAACTGCAGGCATACCCGGAGGTGCCTGCGATGCTGAAGACGCTGAAAGATGCTGGAATGAACACCGCGATCCTGTCGAACGGCTCGCCTGCGATGCTGGACGGTGCGGTGCAATCGGCGGGCTTGGGAGATGTACTGGATGATGTGCTGTCGGTGGAAAGCGTCGGCGTCTTCAAACCTGACAGCCGCGTGTACGATCTGGTCGGCAAGCGCTTTGGCTGCGCCAAGGACGAAGTGCTGTTTGTCTCCTCCAACGGCTGGGATGCGGCGGGGGCTGCAGGCTACGGTTTTATTACCGCCTGGGTGAACCGGGCGGCAGAGCCGGTGGACCGGCTGCCCTGGAAGCCCGCGCATATCCTGCCGGATCTGACCTCAATTCCAGACCTTGCCAGGAGTTAGACGCAGCAATGGCGTTCTTTGAAACCAGAGACGGGCTGCGGCTGTACTACTCCGACAGCGGCGCGGGCCAGCCGCTTCTCTGCCTGGCGGGCCTCACCCGCGACAGCCGGGACTTTCGCTATTTCGCCCCTCATGCCGGGCAATACCGGATGATCACCCTGGACGCGCGTGGCCGGGGGCAGTCGGCGCGTGACCCCGAGTTCGCGAACTACAACGTGCTGCGCGAGGCGCAGGATGTGCTGGAGCTGCTGGATCATCTGGGACTGGAGCGCGCCGCGATCCTGGGCACATCGCGCGGCGGATTGGTGGCGATGACGCTGGCCGCGATGGCCAAGGACCGGCTGGCGGCGGTGATCCTGAATGACGTGGGCCCGGAATTTCCCCCGGGCGGCATTGCCCGGATCATGGAATATGTGGGCCGCCGCCCGGCCGCCAAAACCCATGCACAAGCCGCGCAAACGCTGGCGGCGCTGATGGCGCCGGCCTTCCCGGATGTGCCCGCGGCGCGCTGGCGCGAGGAAGCCGAAGCGTTTTATGACCAGGGTCCGGAGGGGCTTAGCCTACGCTATGACCCTCGCCTGCGCGACGCGCTTCTGGCGCAGGCCGAAGCAGGCCCGGCCCCGGACCTGTGGCCGCTGTTCCTGGCGCTGGAAGGGCCGCCCAGTGGCGTGATCCGCGGCGCGAACTCGGACATTCTGAGCGCGGAAACCTTCGCAGAGATGCAGCGCCGCCTGCCCGGCCTGCACACGGCGGAAATTGCCAACCGCGGCCATGTGCCGTTTCTGGACGAACCCGAAGCGCTCGCCCTCATTCATTCAGTTCTGGACCACGTCAAATGACCTCAATTGCTATGATCGACGCCGCGGCGGAGCGGCTGAAGGGCCATGCCCGCGTCACCCCGCTCCTGTCCTCGCCGTTTCTGGACGAGATCGCCGGGCGCCGCATGTTCGTGAAGGCGGAATGCCTGCAGCACACCGGATCGTTCAAGTTCCGCGGCGGCTGGTCGGCGGTCTCTGCGCTGCCGGAAGAGACGCGCAAGCGCGGTGTCATCGCCTATTCCAGCGGCAACCATGCGCAAGGCGTGGCAGCGGCAGCCAAGGCGCATGGGGTGCCTGCGGTGATCGTGATGCCCGCCGACGCGCCCCGGCTGAAGATCCAGAATACCCGCGATCTGGGCGCCGAGGTGGTGCTGTATGACCGCGCAGGCGGCGAGAGCCGAGAGGCTGTGGGCGCGCAATACGCGGAAGCGCGCGGACTAACGCTGATCAAGCCCTATGATGAGCCGCAGGTGATTGCGGGACAAGGCACGACGGGGCTGGAGATCGCGGAACAGGCCGCCGCCGAAGGCGTCACGCAAGCGGATGTGCTGGTCAACTGCGGCGGCGGCGGGCTGTCCTCGGGCATTGCGCTGGCGCTGGAGGCCCGCGCGCCGGGCCTGCGGGTGCGGCCGGTGGAGCCCGAGGGGTTCGACGATGTGACCCGGTCGCTGGCGGCGGGCGAAATCCACGCGAATCCCAGCCAGTCCGGCTCAATCTGCGATGCGATCCTGACACCGCAGCCGGGCGAGATCACCTTTCCGATCCTCAGCCGGCTGTGCGGGCCGGGGCTGGTGATCAGCGAGGAGGAGGCGATGCGGGCGATGGCGCTTGCCTTTCTGCGGCTGAAGATCGTGCTGGAACCCGGCGGCGCGGCATCGCTGGCCGCCGCGCTGTTCCATCCGGACCGGATCACTGGCGGGGCAGTGATCGCGGTCGCCACCGGCGGCAATGTGGATGCAGAGCTGTTCCGGGAGGCGCTCTCGCGCTATGCTTGACCCCTGGCCGCGCGTTTTTCTGCGCGGCAGTCAGGGGGCATTCATGACACGCTTCACTATCGCCTCGTTCAACGTCAAGAATCTGATCGGACCGGAGCGGGAATACTACCGCTTCCAAAGCTACACGCCGGAGGAATACGCCTGGAAGGCGGATTGGATGGCCGACCAGCTGCTGACATTGAACGCCGACATCGTGGGGTTTCAGGAGATCTTTGACGAAGCGCCGCTGCGCCAGGTCATTGCCGAAACCGACCGGCGCGGTGCGGAGGCCAACGCCGCCAGCATCCCCGACCCCTCGAAGCGCTATCACCGCAAGGCGATTTTCC
Organism: Leisingera sp.; assembly: GCF_982940295.1. NCBI lineage: Bacteria > Pseudomonadati > Pseudomonadota > Alphaproteobacteria > Rhodobacterales > Roseobacteraceae > Leisingera > Leisingera sp. Next base: position 117,553 of record NZ_CEYXRG010000005.1, on the reverse strand, counting down.
AGAAGCTGGCCTATGCCTCCTATGCGGAAGCCGAGCTGGCTTTTGCCCCCAACGCCAACGACACTGGCGAACCGGGCAAGCGGCGGCCCGGGCTGGCGGTGCTGTCGCGCTTCGGTTTTGCAGATGAGCCGGAGGTGATCCAGGATCTGGAGCAGCCGCTGGACATCCCGATGGCCTGCCTGGGCGAGGAAGAAGACGCCGGTTTCTACACCCTGCGCCGCCTGTCGCGCCCGATCCTCAAGGTTCGGGTGCCGGCCGGGGATCAGGTGATCAGCGTGTTCAACTGCCATCTGAAATCGAAACTGGGGGAATACATCAAGCCGCAAGGCGCGCCCTACCCCCCCGAAACGGTGCTGACCGCCTATGATGCGGCGGGCCGGGCGATGGGATCGCTGCGGGCGGCGCTCAGGCGGATGGGCGAGGCCTGGGTGCTGCGCCGCGCGGTACTGGACGAGCTGGACCGCGGACGCCCGGTGATGGTGCTGGGGGATTTCAACGACGGCGAGCATGCGGTTAGCAGCGAAATCATCTCCGGCGAGGTTCCGTTCAAGAACTACACCTGGATGCTGCGCCATGACGCCAAGCACCCCGGCGACCGCTACAGCGAAGAAGAGGACGCGCTTATCCGCGAGGCCATCGACCGGGTGCGGCTGCGCTCGGCCGAGAAGATGTTCTTGAAGAAATCCCTGCGCGACGTGGTTTTCACAACCGCCTTTGGCGGCGTGCATGAAAGCGTCGACCAGATTTACATGTCGCGCCATTTCGATCCAGCCTGGCCCGGTGCCATAGGGGAAATGCAGTATTACAGCGTTTTCAACGATCATCTCACTGACGGCAGCCACCCGGAGGCGCCATATAACAAGCTGGCCTCCGACCACGGGCAAATCATGGCCCACATGGCGCTGCGCGGCTGAGGCGCGCCGGAAAAATGCAATTGTTCCGGCCAATTTTCTTTCTCAAGAAAATTCCCCCGCCTGCGGCAGGCGGCTGGTTTACCTCTCTGCCCGGGCGCAGGTAGAGTGCGGCGGAACAGCAAAGAGGCGCTCCATGCAGATTGCAGACCTGGGCGATGTCCAGCTTCACTACCGCGTTGACGGGGACCCGGACGGCGCCCCCATAGTTTTTGCCAACTCGCTGGGCACCGACCTTAGGGTTTGGGATGCGGTGGTGGACCGGTTGCCTGCGGGCCTGCGCATTATCCGGTATGACAAGCGCGGCCACGGCCTGTCCTCCTGCCCGCCCGCGCCCTATTCGATGGGCGCGCTGGTACGGGACGCGGAGCGACTGCTGGACCATCTGCAGGTGCGCGACTGCATGTTCGTGGGGCTTTCGATCGGCGGCATGATCGCGCAAGGGCTGGCGGTGAAGCGGCTGGATCAGATCCGGGCGCTGGTGCTGTCGAACACCGCCGCCAAGATCGGCACCGCAGAGATGTGGAAAGAGCGGGTGCAGACAGTGCAGTCCGACGGCATCGAAGCGCTGGCCGACGCGGTGATGGAGCGCTGGTTTGCCCGTGGCTTCCGCGCCACGCCGGAGCTGCAGCTGTGGCGCAACATGCTGGTACAGCAATCCCGCGACGGCTATGCCGGCTGCTGCGCGGCGATTGCGGGCACTGATTTCTATACCCCCACCAGCGGCTTGCGGCTGCCCTGCCTTGGCATCGCCGGCACTGAGGACGGCTCCACCCCGCCCGATCTGGTGCGCGAGACGGTGGACCTGATCCCCGGCAGCCAGTTCCACCTGATCCGCCGCGCGGGCCACATTCCTTGCGTCGAGCAGCCTGACGAATACGCGGCGCGGCTGACCGCCTTCCTGAGGGAGACCGGGCACATTGGCTGACATTCTCCTGGTTCACGGCTCCTGCCACGGCGCTTGGTGCTGGCGCGATGTTGTTCCGGCGCTGGAAGCGCGCGGCCACACTGCCCGCACAATCACCCTGCCCGGCCATCGCGACGGGCGCGACCCGGCGGGGATCACACTGGCAGAGACCGCTGACGCAGTGCTGGCGGCCTCGACCCCGGACACCATCGTGCTGGGCCATTCCTGGGCCGGGTTCCCCATTTCCGCAGCGGCAGAGGCCGCACCTGACAACCTGCGCGGGCTGATCTACCTGTGCAGCTACATCCCGGTCAGCGGCATGTCCCTAATCGATATGCGCAAGGCCGGGCCGCAGCAGACGCTGACCGGTGCCACCGCCAAGAATGCGGCCGGCACCAGCTACAGCTTTGTGGCAGAGACCGCGCCGGAGCTGTTCTATCACGACTGCCCGGCTGAAGCGGTGAGGTTCGCGCTGGAACACCTCTGCCCGCAACCGATCCCGCCTCAAGACACGCCGATCCAACTGAGCGACCGGTTCGAAGGCGTGCCCAAGGCCTATATCCGCTGCACAGGCGACCGGGTGATTCCGCCGGAATACCAGGCGCAGATGGCGGCGCAGCTGCCGCCGCAGCGGGTCTTTGACATGAACACTTCCCATTCGCCCTTCTTTGCGGACCCAGAGGGGCTCGCGGATCTGATCGGGCACATCGCAAAGGACTTCTGATGGCAGGTTCGGTTTTTGACAGCCCGGTTTATGGCGGGCTTTTCGGCTGCGGCGAGGCTAGCCGCCTGTTTTCGGACAGTGCAGAGGTGCGTGCCATGCTTCTGGTGGAGGGCGCACTGGCCAAGGCGCAAGGCGAAGCGGGCGTGATCCCGCAGGAAAGCGCCGCGGCAATTGCCCGTGCGGTGGTTGAAATCGCCGTTGACCCCGGCGTTCTGAAACAGCCCACGGCGCAAAACGGCGTGCCGGTGCCGGGGCTAGTCGCCGCCTTCCGCGAGGAGATGAAGGCGCCGGAACATGCACAGTATGTCCATTGGGGCGCCACCTCGCAGGACATCATGGACAGCGCGCTGATGCTGCGGCTGCGCCAGGTGCTGGCGCTGGTGGAAGCGGATGCCGCGGCCGCCGCAAAGGCGCTTGGCAAGCTGGCCAAAGCCCATGCGGAGCTGCCGATGGCGGCCCGCACCTATGGCCAGCACGCGACCCCCACCAGTTTCGGGGCGGTGGCGGCAGGCTGGGGCACCCCGTTATTGAACCTGGTGGAGGAACTGCCCGCGCTGCGCCAATCGTGCCTGATGGTCTCCCTGTCGGGAGCCGCGGGAACGTCCGGCGCACTGGGGCCAAAGGCAGCCGAGGTGCGCGCAGCGATGGCCAAGGGGCTGGCACTGCAGGATCCCGGGCGCAGCTGGCACACCGACCGCACACCTATCCTGCGGATTGCGGACTGGCTGCAGCGGGTGACGCTGGCATTCGGCAAGATCGGCGAGGACTGCATCGCGCTGGTGCAGAGCGGCATTTCAGAGATTTCGCTGGGCGGCGCTGGCGCCTCCTCCACCATGCCGCAGAAGCAGAACCCGGTGGCGCCGTCGGTGCTGGCGGCGCTGGCGCGGCAGGGCAGCGGCTTGTTCTCCGTCCTGCAGGGTGCCTCAATGCAGCAGCACCAGCGCGACGGGGCGGCTTGGTTCACCGAATGGATGTGCCTGCCGCAGATCGTGCTGGGCGCGGCCAGCGCTGCGAGGACGGGCAAGGACCTGTGCGCGGGACTGGCACCGAATGCGAAGGCAATGGCTGCCGCGCTGTCAGGCGGGCTGGACATGATCCACGCCGAGGCGCTGAGCTTTGCCCTGGCGGAGCGGATGCCGCGGCCCGATGCGCAGGCGGCGGTGAAGGCACTGTGCCGGGAGGCGCAAAGCTCGCAAACACCGCTGCGGGAGCTGGTGGCGCGCGACTATCCGGATCTGGACGCGGCGGCGCTGTTTGACCCGGCGCAGCAGATGGGCCGGGCGCCTTGGGAGGCCTTGCAGTTTGCCAAGCGGGCTGAGGATCTGGACAGCGAGTAAAGGACACTGAGGAGAGAAGGCGTGTTCGCGCTGTTCCTTACGGCCATTGGCTGCGCGGCGCTCCTGCGCAGCAAATCTTCCGTAGCGTAAAATCGCCGCCCCGCTGCCGCATTCCGGCTTGCTTGCAGAGCACCTGCCGCGCACCCTGCCTGAAAACGGGGAGGAAGACCATGCAAACCATCAAAGCCGCCGTCTGCCATGAATTCGGTGCCCCGCTGGTGATTGGAGATATCCTGCTGGCGCCGCCCGGGATGGGCGAGGTCGAGGTCACGTTGGACGCGGTTGCCATCTGCCACAGCGATATTTCCTATGCCGAAGGGGCCTGGGGCGGGCATCTGCCTGCGGTCTACGGGCATGAAGCGGCCGGGGTGATTACCAGCGTTGGCGAGGGCGTGCAGGGATTTGCTGAGGGCGACTCCGTTGTGGTCACCCTGATCCGCAGCTGCGGCACCTGCCCGTCCTGCGCGGGCGGCAGGCCGGTGATCTGTGAAACACCCTATGACGGTGTGAATTTTGGCCCGCTAAAGACCGCCGACGGCAAACCGCTGGAGCAGGCCATGGCATGCGGTGCCTTTGCCGAGAAGGTGGTGGTGGACCAGCGCCAGATCGTGAAGGTCCCCGCAGACATGGGCAAGGACGTGGCGGCGCTGATCTCCTGCGGGGTGATCACAGGTGTCGGCGCTGTCGTCAACGCCGCGCAGTTGCGGGCGGGCCAGGACGTAGTAGTGATCGGTGCCGGCGGTGTTGGCCTCAACGCCATCCAGGGCGCCCGCATTGCCGGCGCCCGCCGCATCGTTGCCGTGGACATGAGCCCGGAGAAGCTGGAGATCGCCAAGGAATTCGGCGCCACCCACGGGGTTCTGGCGACGGAAGACAAGCCCTGGAAGGCAGCCATTAAGGCGCTTGGCGGCCGTGGCGCAGACGCGGTGCTGGTCACAGTTGGTGCCATTCCGGCCTATGAGCAGGCCCCGCGCTATCTGGCCCGCGGCGGCAAGGCGGTGCTGATCGGCATGCCGCACTCCGGCGCCAAGGCCAGCTATGAACCTGTTGTTCTGGCCGCCGTGGGCCAGGGGCTGATCGGCTCCAAGATGGGCGATGTGGTGATACAGCGTGATATCCCGTGGATGGTCGACCTCTACCAGCAGGGACGCCTGAAACTGGATGAGCTTATCTCGGGCCGCTGGTCCCTGGAGCAGATCAACGAGGCCATTGCCGACACCAAGACTGGCTCTGCCAAGCGCAATGTGATTGTGTTTGGCTGACACCCGCAAACCGGAGCGCAGCACGTGCTGAAATTCCTGACCAGCCTGTTCAAGCCTGAAGCGGTGAAACCCGCCCCGGCCACCTCGGACACGTCGATGCTTTTTGCAGTGGAAGAGATTGCCCCCTTCCTTACCCGCCTTGCCAATAACTCCCGCTTCGGCCTGCCCGGCGGGCTGGCGGCCGAGATTGCCGCGGCGCTGCCGGAGCTTGCCGAACGGCAGAACCGCCGCTGGCGCATCGACGGCGACTTTGACGGCACGCCTGCGCATTTCGAAATCGAGGTGATGATGGAGCGCGGCGGCGAGGCGGACGTCACCTTCCTTGCCCCGCAAGATGCCATCGAAGAGATCAACCGGGAACTGGCCGCCTTCGATGCGGCAGCGGAGCGCTAGGCCATGAAACTGCAGGATCTGGACGTCATTGTAACCGCCCCTCCTGCGCCCGGCTGGGGCGGGCGCTACTGGATCCTGGTGAAGGTCACCACCGACACCGGCATCACCGGCTGGGGCGAATGCTACGCGTCCTCGGTTGGCCCCGATGCAATGACCCATGTGATCCGCGACGTTTTCGGCCGCCACATGGCGGGGGAAAACCCGGAAAACATCGAGCTGATGTTCCGCCGCGCCTATTCCTCCGGCTTCACCCAGCGCCCTGATCTGACGGTGATGGGCGCGTTCTCGGGGCTGGAGATTGCCTGCTGGGACATTCTGGGCAGGGACCGCGGCCGTCCGATCCATGCGCTCCTCGGCGGGCGGATGAACGAGCGAATCCGCGCCTACACCTACCTCTACCCGCTGCCGCAGCATGACATCACGGCGTTCTGGACCTCACCCGAGATGGCGGCGGAAGCGGCGGCGCAGAAGGTGAGCGAAGGCTACACCGCAGTGAAATTCGACCCGGCAGGCCCCTACACCATGCGCGGCGGCCACATGCCGGCAATGTCCGACATCTCGATGTCGGTGGCTTTCTGCGAGGCAATCCGCGAGGCGGTTGGCGACAAGGCGGATCTGCTGTTCGGCACCCACGGGCAGTTCACGACTGCAGGCGCCATCCGCCTTGGCCAGGCGCTGGAGCCCTATTCCCCGCTCTGGTTCGAGGAGCCCACGCCGCCCGACAACATTGAAGACATGGCCCGCGTCGCCCGCAACGTGCGTATTCCGGTGGCCACGGGCGAGCGGATGACCACCAAGTCCGAATTCGCCGCCGTGCTGCGTGCAGGCGCTGCGGAGATCCTGCAGCCCGCCCTTGGCCGGGCCGGCGGCATCTGGGAAATGAAAAAAGTCTCCGCGATTGCCGAGGTTTTCAACGCCCAAATGGCGCCGCATCTCTATGCCGGGCCGGTGGAATGGGCCGCCAACATCCACCTCGCCGCCTCAATCCCCAACATCCTGCTGCTGGAAACCATCGAAACCCCGTTCCACGACCAGCTGATCAAGGGGTCGATCCGTGTGGAAAACGGCTTTGTGACGCCGCCGGAAGCGCCCGGTCTGGGCATAGAGGTGGACGAGGATTTGGCGCGCGCGCATCCCTTCACCGGCAGCGATCTGCACCTCAACATGCAGGAAGCCCCCTGCGATTATGCCAATGGAAATGCCTTCGCCGGTGGCTCTCCGCCTATTGTGAAGTGAAATGCAACTGCGGGGTGACTCGGCCGCCGGAAAGGGTCATGTTGCCGGGAAAAGACGACCGCAGGACCTGAGCATTGCCCCCTTCGCCCCAAGACGCCCTTCCCCCGGAAACCCCGCAGAACATGCAGGAAAGCGCCGCTGCCGCGGCTGCCTTCCTCAAGGCGCTGGCCCATGAGGGGCGGCTGATGATTCTGTGCCACTTAGGCGCGGGCGAGCGGTCGGTCGGAGAACTCGAGGGCCTGCTGGACATGCGCCAGGCCGCGGTGAGCCAGATGCTGGCCCGGTTGCGCGAGGAAGGCCTGGTTGCAACCCGGCGCGAAGGGAAAACGGTGTACTACTCGCTGCAGGACCGGAAAACTGAAGAGACCATTGCGCTGCTTTATAAGCATTTTTGCGGCGGTACCTGACCGGCGGGCATCTCAGGCCCCTAAGAAAAGTAAGTGCCAGCTGGCTCCGCAGCGGAACCCGCGCTGCGCTGTGCGCAGCGCCACGCCCCACCGTCCGGTGCATTCTGCGAATGCGCCAGGACGGGCTGGAGCGCCCCGCTGTGCCTCAGCCGTCCGCGCGCACGGTCTGGGTCTGGACACCCAGGCCTTCGATCTCCAGCCGCATCACGTCGCCCGGTTTCAAGTAGACCGGCGCGGGCTTGATCCCCATGCCCACACCCGGCGGCGTGCCGGTGGCGATCACGTCGCCCGGGTGCAGGGTCATCAGCTGGCTTAGATGCGCGATGATCTGCGCCACCGTGAACACCATCGTCTGAGTGCTGCCGGTTTGCCGGCGTTCACCGTTCACGTCGCAGGTCAGCCACAGGGCCTGCGGATCGGGCACCTCGTCGCGGGTCACCAGCCAGGGGCCCACGGGTCCGAAGGTGTCGCAGCTCTTGCCCTTGGTCCATTGTCCCGTCAGCTTGGTCTGATAGTCGCGCTCCGACACGTCGTTGATCACGCAATAGCCCGCCACGTGGTCCAGTGCGTCTTCTTCGGCCACGTATTTGGCGGCGGTGCCGATCACCACGCCCAGCTCCACCTCCCAATCCGATGCGACCGACCCGCGCGGCAGGACTACGTCGTCGTTTGCTCCAACCATCGAAGACGTAGCCTTGAGGAACAGGATCGGATGCTCTGGCAGCGCCATATCCATTTCCTCGGCGTGATCGGTGTAGTTGAGGCCGATCCCCAGAAATTTGCCCGTCTGCCCGACACACGGCGCCAGGTCAGGCTGGCCCGGCACCAGCGGCAGTGTCTCCGGATCCAGCGCGGCCAGCCGGGCCAAGGTCCCGACATCGAGAACAGCCCCCGTGATATCCGGCACATGCGCCGACAGATCCCGGACCGCGCCAGCGCTGTCCAGCAGTCCCGGCCGCACATCTGCGCCAGTGCGGTATCGCAGCAGTTTCATGAGTGTCTTCCCTGTGTCCTGATTGTTCCGATTCAGTTGGAGACGTAGCCCGCCACCACCTGCAGCAGCTTGAAGGCGGTCGAGGCATCGTTTTCAACAACCGCCAGGAATTCCTCTTCGCCGATGCGCAGGCAGCGCAGGTCGCTCTCCGCAATCATACTCAGCGCCCGCGGCTCCTGGCGGATCAGGCCCAACTCCCCGACCAGCCGTCCCGGGCCGACCTTGGCAATCAGCCGGTCCTTCTCACCCTCTTGCGGCAGATAAAGACCCGCTTCGCCTTCGAGGATCATGTATGCGCCGTCCGAGGCCACATCATCCTTGAGAAAGACCACCTCGCCGTCCTTGGCCTCATACCAGCGCGCACCAAAGGCCAGCAGGCGCAGCTGGCGGCGGTTCAGGCCGGAGAACAGCTCTGTCTGTTCCAGCGCCCGCAGCTTGCGGGCCAGGTCCTGGCTGGCTGCCCCCTCGCTTGCCGCCACCGCCTGCGCTTCGTCGCTGACCAGCCGCCCCTGGCGCAGTTCATAGAAGACGTCGAACACGTCCGGGTTCTGGAAACCGGACGCCAGGTAGATCAGCGTTGTATCCGGCAGCAGTTTGCGCAGGTTCTTGTGCACCGCCACCCGGGTTTCGAGATCATAGCTCGCCATGGCAGAATCGAGGATCAGGATATCCGGCCGTTTGATAGTGGCCCGGCAGAACGCCAGCGGCTCGGCAAAGCTGGCCGCCAGCCCCTGCCCTCCGACGGCGATCGGCATGTCAAAGATCAGTTCCACCACTTGGTCACGCAGCCCTTCGCGCACCATCAGATCCGACACCAGCTTGCGCACCTCATCCGCTTTGCCGCCGGCCGCATCGGAGATCTTGCCGAACAGCGCGTTTTCAAGAACCGTCAAAGTGGGTGCAAAACTGTCGCCGGAGAACGGCACAAAGCTGGTGCCCAGCGATTTCAGCAGACTCTCACCGTGACTGCTTCGGAAGCTCAGGATTCGGTCCTTCATCCCGTCCTCAAAGGCCGGGCCGATCTGCTCTGCGGAAATGGTGAAAGGCACGATCAGCAACTGCGCCAGTTCCTCACGGCTGAGGCCCGCAATATCGCCGGGCCCCTGCCGGTCTACCAGTGCAATCGCTGCTTCATAGGCCTCGACATCCAGCCCCAGCTTGCGGAACAGAGGGTGGCCAGTGCCATCCATGCCAAAGATCTGCCGCAGCATCTCCACCACGTCACGGGTCAGCGACACCAACCCTTCATCCAGCCCAAGCTGCTTGAGCTGGGCGAGAAACTCCGCATGCCGTTGCAGTGTTTCGACCGTCATCGTTTCCTGGGACGCGGCAAACAGGAGGTTCTCCGCAACCGGCAGCGCCGGGTTGTAGCTGCCGGCATCCAGGAAATGCACGTGGACGTCCAGTCCCGCGGCCTCGATTTCCTCACGCACAGCCGGGCGCAGCTTAACCAGCCGGTCTGCCAGCTCTCTATGAGCCGCGGACTCGAAATACTGGTCGATGCCGCGGCGGAACAGGGCTGTATCTGAGCCGATCCCCTCCACCAGTTTCAGCCACCAGTCCCGCAGCTCCTCCTCGCTGGAGAACCCCGCCAGTTTGGGGTCCAGCCAAGCCGCGTCAAAGGGATCCGGGCTGTTGCCCGCACGCACTGCGGTTTCCAGCCGCTCCAGGTCCTGCCCTTCGCCCAGCGGGCGCAGCCGCATCGGCATCATCACGTTGTCGCCAAAGGACCCTTGGAACAGCACTGGCCGCGAAGTGGCATAACCGATCCGCGCCGCCAGCGTGGCCTGATGCATACCGCTGAGGTTCTGATCTGCTACAGTCACCGTGCCGGAAGACGGCAGAATCTCCCGGGTCAGCAGCTCCGCAAGCGCCCGCCTGTCTTCCTCCGAGGGGGCGGCAATCCCGATCACCTGCCCTGCCGGGAAAGCCGCGCTCAGTTCCTCCAGCACCAGGTTTCCGTCGGCATCCCGAACGGTGACGGAGTCCAGCACGATATCCCCGTTGAGATGCGCCAGTTCTTCCGGCTCCCCGGTCATCAGCTTTTCGCCAACCATGCCCTGAGGCGCAAAGCGTTCCAGAACCACGTCCCAGCGCAGGCTCATATCCTGGGTCTGGTTGTAATAGGCCAGCAGCTCCTTCCACGGCGCGGCGAGGTCCTTGTAGGCCGCTAGCGCTGCCACAAGCGCCCCCAGCGATACCTTACCCTGCAGCACCAGGTAGCCGCCGACGGCATAAAAGAAAAAAGGCGTCAGCTGAGTTATGAAGTTGTTGAGAAACTTCATGAAGAATTTCTTCTGGTAAATCTGGAAACGGATGTCGTACAGCCGCCCCAGCCGGTCGGTTATCACTGCCATCCGGTAGCGCCAGCCGCCGTTGATCCTGAGCGTCGCAGCACCCGCGGCGCTTTCCCCGATTTCGGTCGCAAGAGCACGGACCTGCTTGATCCGCTTTTTGTTGAGCTGATTGATCTGCCGCTGAAGCATCGGGATCAGCCAGCCCTGCAGCGGGATCAGTGCTATCGCGGCCATGCCGAACCAGAAGTTCTGCAGGAACAGGAAAAATAGAATGGTCAGCATCTGGCCCGCTTGCAGCACCGGCTGGCTGACCGCATCGCCCATCAGCCCGCCCATCGGCTCTGACTCTGAGGTCACCATCGACACCAGTTCACCCTGACTGACGCGTTCGAAGTAGGGCTGCGGAAAACGCAGCACCCGGGCGATCAGCTGGTAGCGGAAGCGGCGCAGCATACGCTCGGCCAGCACCCCCTTCATGGTGTTGATCCGCATCTTCAGCAGCCCGTGGCAGAGCACCGACACCAGAAACGCGCCGCAAAGGATCCACAGGAAGGTCAGCTGGTCAAAACTGTAGCCCAGCACGGTGACGGTAGAGGTTTCCGAGCCGATTGCATCGTTGATTATCCGCTTGGGCAGCTCCAGCGTCAGATACAGCAGCGGGAACAGGCAGGCGGTAACAACCAGCAGCACCAGCTGATCGCGTTTCGAGTATTTCCAGATGAAACGGAACAGAGAGCGTTCGATGGGAAAGCTCCATCAATGGCGGCTTCGGAATTAGGCTGTCTTATGGGTAGCGCGGTTTACCGGGGACAGGCAATGGGCAGAAACCCGCTTCGTCCCGTTGCGGCACCTTGCGGGCGCGGCATTTGCCAGGCGGCAAAAAATCCGTAAGGTTCCAGCGAGGTACACATGCTGGAGGTCATTCGGTTTGCCGGATTATGTCGGATCTGTTCTGCTGCTGCTCTGCGCTTTGCAGGTCAAACACCTGTTTGCCGACTTCTTTCTGCAAACGCCGAAGATGCTGTCCGGCCGCTGCGCTTATGTGCACATGGGGCGCGCCCAGCATGCCGGGGTTCATGTGATCGGCTCGGCCATCGTCTTCTTACTGTCCGGTGCGCCGGTGATGTTCATTCTGGTGCTGGGAGTGCTGGAATGGGTGGTGCACTTCCACATCGACTTCGGCAAGGCCCGGTTCTCCGAGCGGCGCAAGCTGAACCCGCAGCAGGCGATGTTCTGGCAGGCGATGGGCTCGGATCAGGCGCTGCATCAGCTGACCTATATTGCGATGGCCTGGGCCTGGGTGAAATACGCCGCGATGTGAGTGCGGCCGGCGGCTGGGGGCCGGCCCCCAGACCCCCGGAGTATTTTCCGGAAAAGTGAAATGTCCAACTCGCGGTTTCAGTTTTTTTTCCAGATACGCCGGTCCCGCCCCGGCTGGGGTGGTGTTCAAGGCACCACCGGCTTGTCCCGCTTGATTGTGCGCAGCACCACATTGGTCTGGGCACTGGCAACCGCTGGCAAGCGGAACAGGAAGTCCTCCAGAAAACGGTTGTAGGCGTCCAGATCAGGAGCCAGCACCCGCAAGTGGTAATCGGCCTGGCCGGTGGTGGCATAGCATTCCTGCACCAGCGGGCTGGTTTCCACCGCCCGGATGAACTCCACCAGCTTGTCCGGGTCATGACGCGTCAGATGGACATGCACGATGGCCTGAAACCCCAGCCCCATGGCAGGCGCATTCACCACCGCGCCGTAGCGCTCGATAATGCCTGCCTCTTCCAGAGCCCGGACCCGGCGCCAGAGGGCAGACGGCGACATGCCCACCGCCTCTGCCAGGTCGGCATTGGAAATGCGGGAATCCTCCTGCAGCAGGGTCAGGATGCGGCGGTCGCGTCGATCAAGCTTCATTTTCCGGTGAGATTTTCCGTGACTATGCCCACTATAGGTCAATATACCCATAAATCTGCGCAAAACCAGCAAGTCTGGCAATTCTTTCCAGCCTGAGGGGATTATCTTTCCGCGATCCATAGAATCCGTGCAAGGACTTCCCCTGCGATGACCAAGCTGAGCCACGATTTCCGCAGCTACAAGCTGGACGACCGATATGACATGACCGAGGGCCGGGTGTTCCTGACCGGCACCCAGGCGCTGGCCCGGGTAATGCTGGACCAGGCCCGCCGCGACCGCGAATCGGGACTGAACACCGCCGGCTTTGTGTCGGGTTACCGCGGATCGCCGCTGGGCGGGGTGGACCTGGAATTCTGGCGCGCCAAGACGCGAATGCAGGAGAACCGGATCAAGTTCATGCCCGCCGTGAACGAGGACCTGGGTGCCACCGCAGTTCTGGGGGCGCAGCAGGCGGTGCTCGATCCGCACTGCGAGGTCGAAGGCGTGTTTTCGATGTGGTACGGCAAGGGGCCGGGCGTCGACCGTTCCGGCGACGCGCTGAAGCATGGGAACGCATACGGGTCGTCGCCCAAGGGCGGTGTGCTGGTCGTGGCCGGCGACGACCACGGCTGTGTCAGCTCGTCGATGCCGCATCAGTCCGATGTGGCCTTCATGTCCTGGTTCATGCCGGTGCTGAACCCGGCAGATGTTTCGGAATACCTGACCTTTGGCGAATACGGGTTTGCACTGTCCCGGTACTCTGGCACCTGGGTCGGCTTCAAGGCAGTGTCGGAAACAGTGGAAAGCGCGCGCTCGGTCGAGCTGCGGCCGGACCGCGAGTTCTTCTACCCGGAGCTGCCGGACTACCCCGGCGGGCTGCATATCCGCCGCGCCGATCTGCCCTCGCCTGAAATCGAGACCCGCATTCACGCCAAGCTGGACGCCGTACGGGCCTTTGCCGAGGCAAACCCGATCGACAAGCGGATCTATGACATCAAGGACGCGCGCTTCGGTTTTGTCTCCACCGGCAAGGGGCATCTGGACCTGATGGAAGCGCTGCGGCTTCTTGGGCTCGATGAGGCCGCCTGCCGCCGCCTGAAAATCGACATCTACAAGGTTGGCATGGTCTGGCCATTGGACCGGACCGATGCACTGAAGTTCGTGAAGGGCAAGCAGGAAGTCTTGGTTGTCGAAGAGAAACGCGGCATCATCGAGAGCCAGTTCAAGGAAAACTTCTATGACTGGCCCGGCAACAAGCCGGAGAAGATGGTCGGCAAATACGACAGCGAAGGCAACCCGCTGATCCCCTGGACCGGCGAGCTGAGCCCGCTTCTGCTGGCGCCCATCGTCGCGGCGCGGCTGGACAAGTTCTTCCCGGAGGAAAACCTGCCCGCCAAGGCGGCGGCGCTGACTGCGGAGCCGCCGAAGGTGCTGAACGTGCCCGGTGCCACCCGCACGCCCTATTTCTGCTCCGGCTGCCCGCACAATACCTCGACCAAGCTGCCCGAGGGGTCCAAGGCGTTTTCCGGCATCGGCTGCCACGTTATGGCGAGCTGGATGGACCGGGAGACCGCGGGCTATGCGCAGATGGGCGGTGAAGGCGTGCCCTGGACCGTGGCCTCGCAGTTCAATGGCAACAAGCATGTGTTCCAGAACCTGGGCGAAGGCACCTGGTACCACTCCGGCAGCCTCGCGATCCGCCAGGCGGTCGCGGCCGGCACCAACATCACCTACAAGATCCTTTACAATGACGCGGTGGCGATGACCGGCGGACAGCCGGTGGACGGGCCCGTGTCGGTGCATGGCATCGCCCAGACCTGCCGCGCCGAAGGAGTGGAGCGGATTGCCCTGGTGTCGGACAATATCGGCAAGTTCAGCCGTGGCGACTTCCCGGCCGGCACCACCTTCCACGACCGCAGTGCGCTGGACACGGTGCAGCGGGAACTGCGCGAGATCCCCGGCGTGACCGTGCTGATCTACGAACAAACCTGCGCCACCGAGAAGCGCCGCCGCCGCAAACGCGGCAAGATGGAGGACCCGAAACGCTTTGCCTTCATCAACGATCTGGTCTGCGAGGGTTGCGGCGATTGCTCGGTGGAATCCAACTGCCTGAGCGTTGAGCCGAAGGAGACGCCCTTTGGCCGCAAGCGCAAGATCAATTTATCGACCTGCAACAAGGACTTTTCCTGCCTGAACGGCTTCTGCCCGTCCTTCGTTACTGTGGAGGGCGCAACCCGTCGCAAAAAGAAGATCGCCGGGCTGGATGCCGCCGCGCTGACGGCCAAGCTGCCCGCGCCCGAACTGCCGTCGTTTGCGGAACCGTTCGACCTGCTGGTCACCGGGGTTGGCGGCACCGGAGTTGTAACCGTGGGCGCGCTGATCACCATGGCGGCGCATTTGGAAGGCAAGGGTGCGAGCGTGCTGGATTTCACCGGCTTTGCCCAAAAGTTCGGCACGGTGCTGAGCTACATCCGGCTGTCCACTGCTCCGGAGACTTTGAACCAGGTGCGGATTGATCAGGCCGGCGCGGATGCTGTGATCGGCTGCGATGTGGTGGTCAGCTCGGCGCCCAAGGCTTCGGTTCATTACCGGGCCGGCACCAAGGTGGTGCTCAACCGGGCAGAGATGCCCACCGGCGACCTGGTACTGCGCCGCGATGCCGACCTGATGGCCGGCGTGCGCGAGAAGACCATCGCCGAGGCTGTCGGCCCGCAAAACCTTTCTGGCTTCAATGCCAACGAGGCGGCGGAAAAGATGCTCGGCGATGCGGTGCTGGCCAACGTCATGATGCTGGGCTTTGCCTGGCAAAAGGGGCTGGTGCCGGTCAGCGCCGGCGCTTTGGATCAGGCGATTGAGTTGAATGGCGTTGCGATCGACAAGAACCGCCTCGCGTTCGCAATCGGCCGCGCAATGGCGGTGGACCCGGACCTGGTTGCCAGCCACTACGAGGAGACTCCGGAGAAAGAGGAGACGCTGGACGAGCTGATCGAACGCCGCGCCACCTTCCTCACCGGCTATCAGAACATGGCCTATGCCAGCCGCTACACCGCAGCCCTGAACCGGTTCCGCGACGCCCTGCCCCGCGACGCGCAGGAAGAGCTGACCGCCGCCGCCGCCCGGTCGTTGTTCAAACTGATGGCTTACAAGGACGAGTATGAGGTCGCCCGGCTGCTGACCAGCGACGGATTCCGGCATCAGCTGGAGGAGGAATTCGAGGGCGATTTCTCTGTCAAATACCACCTTGCCCCGCCGCTGATGAACTGGAAGCGGGATGCGCGGGGGCGTCCGGTGAAACGGGCGTTTGGCGCCTGGCTGCGCCCGGCGATGAACCTCTTGGCCAAGGGCAAGACGCTGCGCGGCTCGGCCTTCAACATCTTCGGCTATCACGAGGAGGCCCGGCTGCACCGTGATCTGCTGGCGTGGTATGAAGGGGTTCTGGACACCGTCGCGCGCCGCTACGGCGCGGACAAGCGCGAAGCCAGCCTGAAACTGCTGAAAGCACCGATGGAGATCCGCGGTTACGGCCCGGTCCGCCTGCAGGCCGCCAAGGACGTCCGCGCACAGGCCGAGGAAACGCTCAGCAGCCTGTAACCTTCGCCGCCGGCCCGTCCGGGCCGGCGCGTTACACGTCCCAGTGCTGG
The DNA here is from genome assembly GCF_982940295.1 of Leisingera sp. Taxonomy (NCBI): domain Bacteria; kingdom Pseudomonadati; phylum Pseudomonadota; class Alphaproteobacteria; order Rhodobacterales; family Roseobacteraceae; genus Leisingera; species Leisingera sp. The sequence continues at coordinate 101,560 of NZ_CEYXRG010000005.1, read as the reverse complement.
CGGGTGAACTCGGTAAAAGCCTCCATTTCCTCCGGCAGCGGTTCGCGCCCGGTGAACACCTTGAGGTATTCCGGCGTCACCTCCAGCCGGTGAGCGTGGCTTTCGTTGGGATCAGCCATGTCATAGCCAAGCTGCATATAGTAAAGCACCTTGGCGCGGGTCACCGCCTCTCGCTCCGGGTAGCCGTAGCGCTCGAACATGCCGGTCAAGGCTTCGACGCGACGGCGGTCCGAGCGGTCCAGCAGGCTGCGCACCTTGCCGGAGCGGCGCGACCAGTCGCGTACGGCGAAATCCAGCGCCGTGTTGAACAGGGTGGGGTTGGTGATGCAGTGGAACACGTTCAGCACCGCCCCGGTGATTGTCTTGGCCGGCGCTTCAGCCTGGCGCACCATACCCGTGGTGTTGGTCTGCTCCCATGTCTTGAGCAGCGCATCCAGCAGATCCTGGCGCGACTTGAAGTACCAGTAAAACGATGACCGGGAGACCTGCATCCGCTCTGCCAGCGCCAGCACCTTGACCTGCTCCACCCCGTCCGAGATCAGCACATCCATCGCCACATTCAGCCAGTCATTGCGGGTGACCTTGATATTGCCGATCAGCGGCTCCGCCTTGGGATCGTCGCGGTGAAGAACAGGTTTCTGCGCCATGTGCGGCCCTTTGGATCATTCGCATCCTGATCATCTTAGGCCGGGCGTGCTGCGAGCGCCAACATGGCAATGCCACAAGCCGGCGACAGATGCGGAGGCCAAGTGGCTTGCAGGCCACAGGCCCTGCACTGCCGGGCCGTATCGCACCTGAAGGTGCTGGCAGACAAACGTTTTCGCCCGGCTTCCAGTACGCGGAACTGTCACGAAACCGGCACAAATTTGGGCGGATAGCCCCCGCGGCACCAGGCTGCACCGTGCCATAGCCGGTAAAATTTCCCTTTCATCGCGGGCCTCTGGCCAAATGGGGTTTGACTAAACCGCCCCCGGCGCGCGAAGGTGAGGCCAAAAAACAGGGGAACACAAGATCTCATGCACGCCTTGAACCAGCCGGGCGGACACATTTGAATGCGCCCGCTGCTATCCGTCGAAAACCTCAGCATCGGCTTCAACAAGGACGATTCCGTCGTCAAGGACGTGAGCTTTGCTGTCAGGCCAGGCGAAACGCTGGCCCTGGTCGGGGAAAGCGGTTCGGGCAAGACGATCTCCTGCCGTGCGGTTCTGCGCATCCTGCCGAAAGTGGCGCAGCTGCGCTCCGGGCGTATCATGCTGGATACCGGAAAGGACCAGCTGGATTTGGCCACGCTGGAAGAACGCCGGATGCGCGACGTGCGCGGCAACACTGTGTCAATGATCTTTCAGGAGCCCATGCGATCCCTGTCCCCTTTGCACCGGATCGGCAATCAGGTGTCCGAGGTTCTGTGGCTGCATGGCCGCAAAAGCGAGCGCGAAGCCCGCGAAATTGTGCTGGAGTGCTTTGAACGGGTCGGCTTCCCGGAACCCGAACGGACCTACCGCTCCTATCCGTTTGAACTGTCCGGGGGCATGCGCCAGCGGGCGATGATCGCGATGGCGATGGTGGCAAAACCGCAGCTTCTGATCGCCGACGAACCGACAACTGCGCTGGATGTGACCACCCAGGCGCAGGTGCTGGGGCTGATGAAGGATCTGCAGCGCGAAACCGGCATGGCGATGATCCTGGTGACACATGACTTGGGCGTGGTCGCCAACATGGCCGAGCAAGTGGTGGTGATGCACAAGGGCCGGGTAATGGAATCCGGCGGCGCCGAGCCGATGCTGCGCGCGCCGGCCCATCCCTACACACAGGCGTTGTTCAAAGCCGCACCTGGCATCCCGGACGAAGCCGTTGTCGCCATCCCGCCCTCGCGCGAAGACTTGATCATGGAGATGAGATCGGTCTCCAAGACCTACACGCTCAGGGCTGGTAAGGGCTGGCAGGCGCCAACTCTGATCCATGCCTGCCGCGAAATCGATCTGCGGGTGAGCCGCGGCGAAACACTGGCGATCGTCGGTGAAAGCGGCTCCGGCAAGACTACCGCGGCGCGGATCGCGCTGGGGGCAGAACTGCCCGACCCGGGCGGCGAGGTACTGTTCCGCCCGGCGGCCGGAGAACCGCCGGTGACCGTTCACAACATGGACCGCGCAGCGCGAACTGCCTTTCAGCGGCAGGCGCAGATGGTGTTTCAGGATCCCTATTCCTCGCTGTCGCCGCGCATGCGCATCCAGGACACGCTGGTGGAGCCGCTGGACATCCACCGCATCGGCAGCCGCGCTGAGCGCCGCGACAAGGCGGCGGAGATGCTGCGCCTGGTCGGCCTGTCGCCGGACATGCTGAAGCGCTACCCGCACGCGTTTTCCGGCGGCCAGCGCCAGCGCCTGTCCATCGCCCGCGCGCTGATGCTGGACCCGGCGCTGATCGTCTGCGATGAGCCGACCTCGGCGCTGGATGTCTCGGTGCAGGAACAGATCCTTCGGCTCCTGGAAGAGATCCGGGAGCGGCAAAAACTGTCTTACCTGTTCATCAGCCATGACCTGGCGGTGGTCGCCCGGATTGCAGATGAAGTCGCTGTGATGCGGCGGGGACTGATCGTTGAGCAGGCGCCGCCTGAAACCCTGTTCTACAATCCCCAGCACCCCTACACCAAGGCGCTGATCGCCGCCCAGCCGGAGCCTGATATCGACCGGCCTATCGACCTGAAACTGGTGGCCCAGGGCGCGGGAGCACCGGAATGCTGGCCAGAGGAGTTCCGCTTCGACGGCGCCGAAGCGCCGCCGCTGGTGAACATGCTCCACCTGGAACACGGCCACAAGGTACGCTGCCATGTTTGATGCCCTGAAACCCCTCCTCGCCGCTGCGCTCTGCCTGGCACCGCTCAGCGCACTGGCCGGCCCCGAGGTGCAGGAGAGCGCCTTCTGGAGTTCGGAAGTCAAAGCCGGTTACATGCCGGCTGCCGCCAAACGCATCCCCGAGGTGCCGCTTGTTGTGGACCTGGCGGCCAAGGGCCGTGAATTCGGCGTGCAGGGCGGCACCCTGAACACCATGGTCACCCGCTCCAAGGACATCCGCCAGATGGTAGTCTACGGCTACGCGCGGCTGGCCGGGTATGACGAGAATTACCAGCTGCAGCCGGACATCCTGCTGAGCTTCGAGAATGAGAACAACCGCCGTTTCACTCTGAAACTGCGCCCCGGGCACCGCTGGTCCAGCGGCGAACCTTTTACCTCGGCCGATTTCCGGTACTGGTGGGAAGACGTTGCAAACAACGAACTGCTGAGCCCGGCCGGGCCGCCAGATTTCATGCGGGTGCTGGGCAATCTGCCTCGGGTGAGCTTTCCGGACGAGAGCACCGTCATTTACGAGTGGGACGCGCCTAATCCGGGCTTCCTGCACTTGCTGGCGCAGGCCCGCCCGCCCTTCATCTACCGGCCGGCAAACTACCTGAAGCAATTCCATGCCGATTATGCCGACCCGGAGGTTCTGGCGGAGGAAGTCGATTATGCCCGCGTCAAAAGCTGGGCGGCGCTGCACAACAAATACGACAATATGTACAAGTTCGATAACCACGAGCTTCCGACATTGCAGCCCTGGATCAACGCTTCACCAGGCAAGAAGATCCGCCACCAGTTCGTGCGCAACCCCTACTATCACCGGATCGACAGCCGCGGTGTGCAGCTGCCCTATATCGACACGGTGGAAATGGAGATCGTCACTGCCGGGCTGGTGGCGGCCAAGTCGAATGCGGGCGAGACCGACCTTCAGGCCCGCGGCCTCGGCTTTCGCGACATTCCGATCCTGCGCAAGGGCGAGAAGGACGGCCGCAACTACAAGACCTATCTTTGGGGCTCGGGCGCTGCGTCGCAGATTGCCATCTATCCGAATCTCAACGTGAATGACCCGGTCTGGCGCGAAATCCTGCGCGATGTGCGTGTTCGCAGGGCGCTGTCGCTGGCCATCAACCGGCGCGCCATCAACCGGGCGCTCTATTTCAATTTGGCCAAGCCCGGCGCCATGACCGTACTGGAGCAAAGCGAATTCTTCGATCCCGCCCTGCGCGAAGCCTGGGCGGACTTCGACCCGGAACTGGCCAACCAGCTGCTGGACGAGGCGGGCCTTACCGTCAAGGACGGCTACGGCATTCGTTACCTGCCTGACGGGCGGCGGATGGAGCTGGTGGTGGAAACCGCGGGCGAGCGTGAAGAGGTGGAGAACGCGCTGCAGATCATCACCGACGACTGGCGCGATGTCGGTGTGAAACTGGTGATGCGGCCGCTGGACCGCGACATCCTGCGCAACCGGGTGTTTTCCGGTACAACTATGTCCTCCGCCTGGTTCGGCTGGGACAACGGGCTGCCGCAGGCCTATACCTCGCCCGCCTATCTGGCACCTACCGATCAGGTGTTCCTGTCCTGGCCGAAGTGGGGCCAGTACTACCAGACCGGCGGCGACGCAGGTGAGCCGCCGGACATGGCCCCTGCCCAGCGGCTGATGGAACTGCTGCAGGACTGGAATATGGCCACCACCGAGCAGGAACGCGCAGCAGCCTGGCGCGAGATGCTGAGGATTCACGCGGACCAGGTCTACGCCATCGGCGTGGTGGCCGCCGCCCCGCAGCCCGTCGTGGTCAGCAACCGCCTGCGCAATGTGCCGGAAAAGGCGATCTGGGCCTGGGATCCGGGCGCGCACTTCGGGGTCTACCATCCGGATGAGTTCTTTTTCGTGGATGGCGAAGGCTGATGGAAATCCTGCGATACGCCATTTACCGCTTTGGCACCATGCTGCTCACGCTCCTGGTGGTGTCGGTGCTGATCTTTGCCATCATCAACCTGCCGCCCGGCGACTATCTGTCGAACCAGATCGCAGAGCTGCAAGCCACCGGCCAGTCCGCGGGTGTCGCCAAGGCGGAGTTCCTGCGCAAGGAATATGCGCTCGATAAACCGCTGTGGCAGCAGTACATGATCTGGATGGGCTTCATGCCCGGACCGCACGGGTTCTCCGGCATGATCCAGGGCAACTTCGGCTGGTCCTTCGAGTTCGACAGTCCAGTGGCCGATATCGTCGGCGACAGCCTGTGGCTGACCGTCCTGGTGAACCTGGCTGCGGTGGTGTTTGTCTACGCCGTGGCGCTGCCGCTGGGGGTTCTGGCCGCCGCCCGCGCCCGTACCTGGGTCGACTACACCACCGCTTTTGTCGGCTACCTGGGGCTGGCGACGCCGAACTTCCTGCTGGCGCTGATCCTGTTCTACTACGGCCACCGCTGGTTCGACCTGCCGATCGGCGGACTGATGGCGCCCGAATTCGAAGGCGCGCCGATGAACTGGGAGAAAGTGAAATCCATCCTTGTCCACCTTATCGTGCCAACCTTCGTGATCGGCACCGCCGGCGCCTCCGCAATGATGCAGCGGCTGCGCGCCAACATGCTGGATGAACTGGGCAAGCCATATGTGGAAACAGCCATCGCCAAGGGCATGGCGCCCTCCCGCATGCTGGCGAAATACCCGCTGCGGGTCGCGTTCAACCCCTTTGTCGCCGATATCGGCAACCTGCTGCCCGCGATGATTTCCGGCTCGGTGCTGGTGTCGGTGGTGCTGGGGCTGCAAACAATCGGCCCGACCCTGCTGACCGCGCTCAAGACCCAGGACATGTTCCTCTCGGGTTTCGTGCTGATGTTCGTCGCCCTGCTCACCCTGATCGGCACCATGATCTCCGACGTGCTGCTGGTGCTGCTTGATCCCAGAATCCGCTACGAGGGGCGCGACGCATGACCCAGCTGCCTGATGGACGTTACGTCGACGACGAACCCTTCGACCCGCAGGCCTCATTGCTGGAGCTGGAGCGCAAGGATCTGGACGCCCCCAATTGGCTGCTGGTCTGGCGCAAGTTCAAGACGCACAAGCTGGGGCTGATCTCAGGCATCTTCCTGCTGATCGCCTACGGCCTGATCCCGTTTGCCGGGTTCATTGCGCCTTACGGCCCCAATCAGCGGTTTTCAGAGCATCTTTATTCGCCGCCGCAATCCATCAAGCTGTTTCACGAGGGTGAATTCGTCGGACCGTTCGTTTATCCAATGACATCCGAGGCAAATCTCGAAACCTTTCAATGGGAGTTCAAGCCGGACACCTCGCGTCCCCTCAGGCTGTCGTTCTTCTGCGAAGGCAGCACCTATCACCTGGCCGGTTTCATCGAAAGCAACCGGCACTTGTTCTGTGCGAGCGAAGACGCGACAATCTTCATCCTGGGATCCGACCGCCTGGGCCGCGACATCTTCAGCCGCGTGTCCTACGGGGCGCAACTGTCTCTGACGGTGGGCCTGATCGGGATCACGGTCTCCTTTGTGCTCGGCATCTTCTTCGGCAGCGTTGCCGGCTATTTCGGCGGCCGGATCGACTGGATGGTGAACCGCGTGATCGAGATCCTGCGGTCGCTGCCGGAGCTGCCATTGTGGCTCGCGTTGTCTGCCGCGGTGCCGTCGAACTGGTCGCCGGTTGCGGTGTTCTTCATCATTTCGATCATCCTCGGCATTCTCGACTGGCCCGGGCTGGCCCGTTCGGTGCGCTCCAAGTTCCTGTCGCTGCGGGAAGAGGAATACGTCCGCGCAGCCGAGATGATGGGCGCCTCTTCCGGCCGGGTGATCCGCAAACACCTGCTGCCGAACTTCATGTCGCACCTGATTGCCTCGGCCACTCTGTCGATCCCGGCGATGATCCTGGGCGAAACGGCCCTCTCCTTCCTTGGCCTCGGCCTGCGCGCGCCGGCGGTCAGCTGGGGGGTAATGCTGAATGACGCGCAGAACCTCACAGCGGTGGAAATCTATCCCTGGCTGGCCGTTCCGATGCTGCCGATTGTGATCGTCGTGCTTGCCTTCAACTTCCTCGGCGACGGTCTGCGCGACAGTCTGGATCCCTACCAGCAATGACGCTGCTTACCGCCCTGCCCGCTGTGGGCTCCTACCGCCTTACCGGCACGGGCCAATGGCGCAGCGCTTTTGCGGTAACGGAGCTGGCCAACGCCTCGATTGCCGCCCTGGGTTTGGAGCTTGCGCAGCTTATCGAGGCGCTGAACCTCACGCCCTCAGCCCCGGAGGTCACTGTAGATCAGCGGCTGGCGTCGCTCTGGTTCAGCTACAGCTTCCGCCCAGAGGGCTGGGAGCTCCCCAGCCTGTGGGATGCAATTGCCGGGGTGTATGAAACGCAGGACGGCTGGATCCGCCTGCACACCAACCTGCCGCACCACCGCCAAGCCGCGCTGCGGGTGCTTGGCTGCGCAGGCGAGCGCAGCGCCGTGGCCGCCACGGTGGGCGATTGGCAGGCGGACAGGCTGGAAAATGAAATCGTCTCCGAAGGCGGTGTGGCTGCTGCCATGCGCAGCCGCGCGGACTGGCTGGCGCATCCGCAAGGCCGCGCCGTCTCGCCGGAGCCGCTGATCCAGTGGACCTCTCCCCGCGCTGTCCGGTTGCGGGACCGGCCGCAGGCAACGGCATCGCGCCCGCTGGCGGGGTTGCGTGTGCTAGACCTCACCCGGGTGCTTGCCGGGCCGGTCTCGACCCGGACGCTGGCTGGTTTCGGCGCCGATGTGCTGCGCATCGACCCGCCCGGCTGGGATGAGCCAGGGGTGATCACCGACATTTCCCTAGGCAAGCGCATGGCCGCGCTGGACCTCACCAAGGGCGAAGACCGGCTGGTCTTCGAGACCTTGCTGGCGAATGCGGACGTGCTTGTGCACGGTTACCGCCCCGGCGCGCTGGACGGGCTCGGCTACGGGGCGGACAGCCGCCGCCAGATTGCTCCCAACGCAGTGGAGGTGACGCTGGACGCCTACGGCTGGACCGGCCCCTGGGCGGCCCGCCGCGGCTTCGACAGCCTGGTGCAGATGAGCGCAGGGATCGCCGATGCCGGCCGTGCCTGGGCCGGGACGGACAAACCCGCCCCGCTGCCGGTGCAGGCATTGGACCATGCCACAGGCTATCTGATGGCGGCCGCCGTGCTTTCAGCGCTCACCGAAGCGGCCCGTGGAGCGAATGTACCCACAGCGCATCTTTCTCTCGCGCGCACGGCTGAGCTGCTTGCCGGACTGCCAAAATCTGCCGAAGGACCGGACCTGACCGCCCCGGCGGACAGTGATTATGCCACGGAGACCGAGCGCAGCGGCTGGGGGCCTGGCCGCCGTCTGGAACCGCCGCTCCGGGTTTGCGCGGCCCCGATCCGCTGGACCCTGCCCGCTGCGCGGTGCGGCAGCGATGCGGCCTGCGGGCCCGAATAACCGGATGCAACGGCGCGCGCTGCGCCGCGCGGCAGCGCGGCGCCACGCCCAACCCCAAGCGGAGCGCGCCAGCGGTCCGGCGCGGGGGCGGGAGAGCCCCGGCCGCGGCCTCAGCGATCGTCGCCGCCGGGTCCGCCCATTTCCTCCAGCATGTCTTCGTCGATGGCTGCCTGCACGGCACCTGCCGCGGCTTCCTTCTGTTTCGGCGTCAGCTCATCCTCCTGGTCCGGCGCCAGCCGCACGGTGACCTCGCGGTGGGCAAACTTGATGCCTTCGCGGGCGAACAGCTCGCGGATTTCCTGATACACCCGTTTGCGGACGATCCACTGGTCCCCCGGCTTGGTCATAAATTTCACCCGGATGATCATTGCCGAGTCCTGCATCTCGATCACGCCCTGGGATTTCAGCGGCTGAATGAACGTATGGCCGACAACCGGGTCATCCATCAGGCTTTGACCCAGTTTCTTGATCAGCTTGCGGACCTTTTCCACATCGGTGTCGTAGGTAACCCGCAGCGGCAGCTTCATCATCACCCAGTCGCGGGAATAGTTGGTCAGCACCTTGATCTCGCCAAAGGGAATGGTGTGCAGCGCGCCCAGGTGGTGGCGCAGCTGAAAAGAGCGGACCGAGATTTTTTCCACCGTTCCCTTCACATCGCCGATGTCGATATATTCGCCTTTCCGGAAGGCATCGTCGATCAGGAAAAAGGCGCCGGAAAAGATGTCCCTGACCAGCGCTTGCGAGCCGAAGCCCACCGCCAAGCCAACCACACCGGCACCGGCAAACAGCGGGCTAACGTTGATGCCCAATTCCAGCAGGACGATCAGCACGATCGACACCAGCACCACGGCCAGGATCGCACCGCGGAACAGCGGCAGCAAGGTTGCCAGGCGGCTGGCACCGCCCGCGCCGCCTTCATCACCCAGTTCCGCCTGCGGAACGTCGCCCGCCTCCTCGTCGATCTTACTGTCGATCCAGATCCGGAACAGGTGATAGACGATGTAGCCAATGAACAGGATCACCGTGACATCAACCGCCCGTTCGGCGGCGGTGGAATCGATCCAGCTGGCGTCGGGGTTCCAGACGATCACCAGCGAGTAGGCTCCGACCACAAAGGCGAGGATGCCTGCAACCCGGCGGGCAAGGTCTTCATAAGTGGCAATCGGGTGCTTGGACCGCGGCGCGATTTCCTCTTCGCCGCCTTCATCCTCCGATTCCGGCGTCGCGCCGTCCTGAGGCACGTCCACAGCTTCGGCATTCATTGCCGCGGCAGCTGTCGGAGCGGAAGTTTCCGCAAGTGCCTCCTCAGCTGCAGGCGCCTCAGCTGCGTGGGTGGCGGGGGCCGCTTCAGCGGCGCGGATGGCGGGTTCCGGCTCTCCGGCTTCCGCCGCGGTTTCCTCCGCCCCTGCCGCTTCGCGCTTTACCAGACGGGCGCGGCTGAAATAGCGCTCGATACCATAGTTGATCACCCCGTAGACCACCAGAATTGTGGTCAGCACGAAATAGCTGCCCGCCATCAGCGGGATCGAAATGTCCTGTTCCAGAACAAGGTCAAACGCCAGCTTGAGCCAGCCGAACGCCATGTAGACCATCAGCACCGGCGCCCAGGCCACGGCGAGGACACGCACCAGCCAGGAACACTCCTCGGGCGCCCGCCCTGCGCGAATGGCGTTTGAAATTGCCCGGCGGTTGACCAGAACCATCAGCAGGTTACCCAGCGTCCCAACCAGAGCCAGAACCCCGTAGACCAGCGCATAGACATTGTAGTTGAGGCCGAAGTCCCCGACCCAAGTGGCAAACAGTGTCGAGGAAATGTCATAGGTCGCCAGCACCGACGCCCAGATATAGAGCCGCTTTGCGTCCCGGTCGGAAAACACGGGGATCCGGTACTGGGCCAGAAACGGCGACAATACCATCCGCCACAGGTCGGATACCGTGCGCGCCAGAAAGAAGGCGGTGTAAACAGCCGTTACGGTGAATTCGATGGACGGATCGCCGGAAGCTCCGAAAATCAGGTAGGAAATCAGCGCCGCGAACACCATCGCAAAAACCGTGGCGCCAATACCCATCAGAAACCGGAAGACCAGGAAGGGCATCTTTTCCTGATAGCCCTTGGGCTGGTCCTGAATCCGCGCGACCACGAACCGTTTGGCAAACCGCTTGCCGTAAATCTCCGTCGACAGCCAGCGGCCAATCAGCAGGAACAGCACGCTCCAGCCCATCACCTCGACATAGGTAAAGATGCGCCCGTCGGGGCTGGTCTGACGCAGGATGTATTGCATTTCAAAGATCGAGTAAGGCAATGCCTCAAGCCGGCTGTTCAGCTCCGCCCGGAAGGCGGCGACCCTGGATTGCGCCTTCATCAGTGCCGAAGGCTGCTCCATCACGTCAGCAGGCGGATGCCCGGCGTCCCGCTCTGCCGCCGGCGGCGCATTCAGCAGTTGCCCGCTGCTGTCGACCACAACCACGCTGACACCGCTTTCGGCCGCCTGTTCGATCGCTTTGGAGAGCGCGTCCGCCGGCGCCGTTTCACTTTCCTGCGCGCCAGCGTGAGGCGCCAGACTGAAACTGAGCAGCAGGCACAGAAGGAACCGGAAAAACATTTGCAGCATGGCCGCCTATCCTTTTGGAAACTTGTATCAAACTAACCACGCGCAAGAGCGTTGCGCAAATGGCGCGCGCGCAATTTGCTGTGCATTATGCAACCGTGGCGCATGATTGCATGCGCTAGGTGTCCGGGCTATACAAAACCGGATACCCGCCCACAGGGCGGTCAGCTGTGCCCGGCCCCTGCAAAACCCTGCCAGGACAAGCAGCTGCAAAGGCAAATACTGACCGCGCCCCCGCCCTATCCGGTTGCGGTGCGCGCAATCTGAGGCGGACGATGGCGGAGCAAAACAGCATGCGCCCGGGGACGAGCGGCAGCATTGGCCGGCGTGCCTCTGGCACCGCCGGAACCACCTCCTTGCCCGGCGCGGCCCGGACCCCCTATCAGGCAATCCTATGATGGCAACAGGCACTCATGAGACAGCAGCGGAAGCCGGCGCACGCGGACCGCGGATCATGTTCTACAGCCATGACACCTTCGGGCTGGGCCACCTGCGCCGCTCGCGGGCGCTTGCTGGGGCGATCACCGCGGCGAACCCGGACGCCTCGGCGCTGATCCTCACTGGCTCGCCAGTGGCAGGGCGGTTTTCCTTCCCGACCCGGGTCGACCATGTGCGCCTGCCCGGTGTGATCAAACGCGCCGATGGCTCCTATGCCTCGCGCACCATGGGCATGAGCATCGAGGAAACGGCTGATCTGCGCGCCGCCCTGATCCGCTCCACTGTGGAACAGTACGAACCGGATGTGCTGGTGGCTGACAAGGAGCCGACCGGGTTCCGCGGCGAGTTGATGCCGGCGCTGGAGCTGCTGAAGTCCAAGGGCCGCTGCAAGATGGTGCTGGGCCTGCGTGACGTTCTGGACGAGCCGGAGGTGCTGGCCGCCGAATGGGAGCGCAAGCACGCGGTCGAGGCCACGCGCGACTTCTATGACGAGATCTGGGTCTACGGACCGCGGTCTGTCTATGACCCGACCGCCGGGCTGCCCTTCACGCCGGAGATGCAGGGGCGGATGCATTGGACCGGCTACCTGCGCCGCGACCTTGGCCAGGTGGGTGAGCCGCCGGAGCAGCCCTATCTTCTGGTCACTCCTGGCGGCGGCGGTGATGGCGAAATGATGGTGGATCTGGTGCTGTCGGCCTATGAAGCGGACCCGGAATTGTCCCCCCGCGCAGTGCTGGTATACGGCCCCTTCCTGTCCGGCGAAACCCGCGAGGACTTCGAGGAGCGCGTTGCCCGGCTGGATGGCCGCGTCACCGCTGTCGGCTTTGAATCTCAGATCGAAACGCTGTTTGCCGGCGCCCAGGGTGTGGTTTGCATGGGCGGTTATAACACCTTCTGCGAGGTGCTGTCCTTTGACAAACCTGCGGTGATCGTACCCCGAACCACCCCGCGTCTGGAGCAATGGATCCGCGCCAGCCGCGCAGAAGAAATCGGTCTCACCACAATGCTGGACGAGACACGCGACGGGTGGACGGCCCCGGCGCTGGCGAAGGCGATCCGCGCGCTGGCGACCCAGCCGCCGCCCTCTGCCGCGGGGTCCGAGGGTCTTTTGGACGGGCTGGACTACGTGACACGCCGCGTCTCAGCCCTGTTGCAGGACACGCGACGGGAGGCTGCCGAATGAGCGCTCCCCGCCCGCCCCTCGCGGTGGTGGTTAAAGGCTGGCCGCGGCTGTCCGAGACCTTCATCGCCCAGGAACTCGTCGCCCTGGAAGCGGTCGGCCACACGTTCGAGATCTGGTCCCTGCGTCACCCGACCGACATCAAGCGCCACCCGCTGCACGCGCGGCTGCAGGCCCGCGTGAACTACCTGCCCGAATACCTGTACCAGGAGCCGGAACGTGTCTGGCGCGCCCGTGCCGCTGCGCAGGCCCTGCCCGGCTACGGTGAGGCCTACCGCATCTGGCGCGCCGATCTGCGCCGCGACCTGACCCCCAACCGCATCCGCCGCTTTGGCCAGGCCTGCGTGCTGGCCGCCGAAATGCCGGACGAGGTACTGGGCCTCTACGCGCATTTCCTGCACACGCCCTCCTCCGTCGCGCGCTATGCCGCGATAATGCGCGGGCTGCCGTGGAGCTTTTCGGCGCACGCAAAGGACATCTGGACCTCGCCCGACTGGGAGCTTCAGGAAAAACTCTCCGCCGCCCATCACGGCGCGGCCTTTGGCGCCACCTGCACCGGCTTTGGCGCCAAGCACCTTCAAGAGCTGGCCGATACGCCGGACCGGGTCGACCTGGTCTATCACGGGCTCGACCTGTCCCGCTTCCCCGCGCCGCCGGAGCGCAAGGCCCGGCAGCCGCAGGATCCGATCCGCTTCATGTCGGTTGGCCGCCTGGTAGAAAAGAAGGGTTTCGACCGCCTGATCGCCGCGCTGGCGCTGCTGCCTGCAGGCCTTGACTGGCACTGGACCCACATCGGCGGCGGCGGCTTGGGCGACCTTCTGCAAGGGATGGCGGAGGATGCAGGCATCGCGGACCGCATCACCTGGCGCGGGGCCTGCGACCAGCCTGAGGTGATCGAGGCGATGCGCAGCTCCGACCTTTTTGTGCTGCCCAGCCGGGTCGCTGCGGACGGCGACCGCGACGGGCTGCCAAACGTGCTGATGGAAGCTGCCTCGCAAACCCTGCCGATCCTGTCGACCCCAGTCTCCGCTATTCCGGAATTCATCACGCACGGCACGCACGGTCTGCTGAGCGAAGACAGCCCCGAGGCGCTGGCCGAAACGCTGCTCTACGCAGCCCGCCATCCGCAAAAGCTGGCAGAGATGGCAGGGGCGGCGCTGGAGAGGCTGCGCTCCGACTTCGGCATGGAACCCGGTATTGCCCAGCTTTCCAAACGGCTTACGGCGATGCTGCAGGGCGGCTGACAGGTCATGCCGCCGGGAGCCGGAAAGCGGGTCGCCTTTTACGCGCCGATGAAGCCGCCGCACCACCCGGTGCCCTCCGGCGACCGCGAGATTGCCCGCAACCTGATGGGTCTGCTCGGCGCCAGCGGCGCAGACGTGCAACTGGTCTCGGAACTCAGGATCTACGACAAGCGCGGCGATGTGGCGCTGCAGGCATACCTGAAACGGGCGGCTGAGGCCGAGGCCGCCCGGCTGATCCGGGACATGCCGCCGGCTGACCTCTGGGTCACCTATCACAACTATTACAAGGCGCCGGACCTGCTCGGCCCCGCCGTGGCCCGCGCCCGCGGAATACCCTATGTGCAGATCGAATCCACCCGCGCTAAGAAGCGCCTGGCCGGGCCATGGGCAGGATTTGCCGAGGCCGCCCACGCCGCCGCTGATGCCGCTGCGGTGATCTTTTATTTTACCGGGCAGGACCGCTTTGCGCTGGAGCGCGACCGATGCGGCAACCAGATCATAGCTCCCCTTCCGCCTTTCCTTCCGCTTGAGGATCTGCCCGCTGCCTCTTCTTTAGACGGCCCAATGCTGACCGCAGGCATGATGCGCGCGGGCGACAAGCTCGGTTCCTACCGGATCATCGCGGAAACTCTTGCGCTCCTGCCGGGGGAATGGCAGCTGGACATTGCTGGCGACGGCCCGGCCCGTTCCGAAGTTGAGGCGCTGATGGGTGCCTTTGGCGGAAAAGTCCGCTTCCTCGGCCAGCTCACTCGCGAGGAATTGTCAGCAGCCTACGCCCACGCCTCCCTGTTCCTGTGGCCCGGTGTGAACGAAGCCTTCGGCATGGTCTATCTGGAGGCCCAGGCCCATGGGCTGCCGGTTGCCGCTCAGAACCGCCCCGGCGTGCGTGATATACTGCTTCCCCGACCCTACCCGGAGCCCGAAGACGGCCCGGAAGCTTTGGCCGCTTTCACGGCCAGCCTGCTGGCAGACCCCGCACTGCGCTCTCGCATTGGCCGGGAAGGACGTGACCACATCGCCCGAAACCACCTCGCCCCCGCCGCGGCCCGCCAGTTTTGGGATGTTGCCGCCCCGCTGATGGAGACACCCGCATGATCCGCCTCGCCCTTCTGCGCCACGGCCATACCGCCTGGAACCGCGCCGGGCGCATCCAGGGGCGCAGTGACATCCCGCTCGACGATCAGGCCCGCGAGGAACTGCGCGGTTACACCCTGCCTGCGCCGTGGGACCAGGCGGAACTCTGGTCCAGCCCGCTGATGCGCGCAGCCGAAACCGCTGAACTGGCTGCAGGCCGCCCGCCCCGCACCGTGCCAGAGCTGATCGAGATGAACTGGGGTGACTGGGAAGGCCTGCACGGGCTGGACCTGAAGGCGGATCCAAACAGCGGATTTCGCGATATCGAGGACTGGGGCTGGCACTACCGCCCGCCCGGCGGCGAGTGCCCAGCAGAGGTCTGGGCCCGCATTGCCCCTTGGCTCCACAGCCTGACACGTGACGCAGTCGCGGTTTGCCACATCGGCATCATGCGGATGATCCTGGCCCGCGCATACGGTTGGGATTTCAACGGCCCCGCCCCGTTCCGCATCAAACGCAACCGGCTGTTTGTGGTGGAAATGGAGGGAGCCTCTCTCACCCCTTGGGCCGAACCTGTCCGGCTGATCCAAGAGGGGACCTCATGAAAGTCCTGATTGCCGTCACCCACCTCCTCGGCACCGGCCACCTTTCGCGGGCACTGACGCTGGCGCGTGCCTTCACCGCGTCCGGGCACCAGGTTCAAGTGGCCTCCGGCGGTTTCCCCGCCCCGCAGCTTAACGCCGAAGGGATCGAGGTGATCCAGCTGCCGCCGCTACGCTCGGACGGAGTGGATTTCACCCGGCTGCTGGCCGCGGATGGGTCATTGGCAGAGGAAACTTATCTGGCCCGCCGCCAAGACGCGCTTTGCGCAGCCCTGCACGAGCTGCAGCCCGACGTGCTGATTACCGAGCTTTACCCGTTTGGCCGCCGCTCCTTGCGCCGGGAATTCCTGGCCCTGCTGGAAGCTGCTCATGCGCTGCCACAGCCGCCGGTGATCTTGTCCTCCATCCGCGACATCCTCGCCCCGCCCTCCAAACCGGAGAAGGCGGAAAAGGCCGATGCAGTCATCGCCCGGTATTACGATGCGGTGCTGGTCCACTCCGACCCCGCGGCGACCAAGCTGGAGGCCAGCTGGCCGGTCTCGCCGATGCTGGCCGGCAAGCTGCGCTACACTGGCTATGTGGCGCCGCCAGCGGCTGGCCCCCACCCTCAGCAAGCAGGCAGCGGCGAAGTGCTGGTCAGCGCCGGCGGCGGCAGCGTCGGCACGCCTCTTTACCGGGCAGCCCTGGAAGCCGCCAAGCAGATGCCGGACATCCCCTGGCGCCTGCTGGTCGGCGGCGCGGACGCCGGCGCGCGGATCGCAGAATTTGCCAAGGCAGGTTCCCCCGCCCTGCTGGAGCCGGCGCGCAGGGACTTCCGGCAGATGCTCTCTCACGCCGCCGCCTCTGTCAGCATGTGCGGCTACAACACTGCGCTCGACCTGTTGCAGGCCGGGACGCCCGCGGTCCTGATCCCGTTTGATGCGGGTAACGAGACCGAACAGGGCCTGCGTGCCGCCAGCCTTGCACCCCTGATCGGCATGGAGGTGGTCAAAACAGCGGACCTCACTCCTGAAACGCTATGCGCTGCGGTCAAGGCGGCAATGCAGGCGCCGCCGCGGCTTGCAGGCGGTTTCAGGTTTGACGGAGCCGCCCGGAGTGTGGAGATTGCCGCAGAACTTGCGGGAGGGCGCGGATGACACCGGATTGGAGCGGTCTGGACCGGGAACTGGAGCACTGGCAGGAGGCGGGCCTAACGCTGCCCTTGTGGTGGCGGGACGATGACGCGATGTCCCAGTCGGCGGAACTGGACCGGTTGGCGGACCTCTCCGCGGAGCTTGATCTGCCGGTGCACCTGGCCGTGATCCCGCAGGGCACCACGGCAGACCTCGCCCGCTTTGTTGCAGACCATACGCAGCTGATCCCGGTGGTGCACGGCTGGGCGCACCTGAACAACGCCCCTGCAGGCGAGAAGAAGGCGGAGTTCGGGGCTCACCGGCCTCTGGACGAACTGCTGGACGACGCCGAGCGCGGCCTGACCCGCCTGCGGGAGCTGTTTGGCGCCAGCCTGCGCCCTATGTTCGTGCCGCCGTGGAACAGGGTCTCGCCGGAGATGCTGACCTGGCTGGCCGGCGCCGGATTCACAGCCGTCTCCACCTTCGGTCCGCGCAGCAGCGCCAAACCCGCCTCCGGCCTGTTGCGGGTTAACACACACCTGGATCCGATCGACTGGAAGGGCTCCCGCAGCCTGCTTCCGCCGCAGCAGCTGATTTCGCAAGTCACGCGTCAGCTGCGCGACCGCCGCCAGGGTGATGCGGACAATACAGAACCCTACGGCCTTCTCACTCACCACCTTGTGCATGACGAAGCGGTCTGGGAGTTCACTGCCGCGCTTGCAAAGCGATTGCTGGCAGGGCCGGCCGAGGCCTGGATCTATGATGAAAGGATGTCCTGAATGAGCCGTCTCGACTCCATGCTGCGCCGCCTGACTGCCCAGCGTGATGGGCTGAACTGGGCCGCAGAGCAGATCAGCGCGATGGAGGGCGATGTGCTCGACATGGGGCTCGGCAACGGGCGCACTTACGACCATCTGCGCGAAATCCTCTCCGGCCGCCGCATCTGGGTGATCGACCGGGTGCTGCAATGCCACCCCTCCTGCATCCCGCCGGAACAAGACTTTTTACAAGGCGAAGCAAGGCCGATGCTGGAGCGGCTTGCCGCCGAAGACCGCCGGATTGCCTTGGCGCACTATGACTTCGGCTTCGGGGTCAAGGAAAAGGACGTGGCCGAAGCGGCTGCCCTGTCGCCTGTGATTGCCGAGGTGATGGCGCCGGGCGGCATCATCGTCTCCGGCCAGCCGCTGGCCGGTTTCGAGGAGCTTGACGGTCCGGAAGGCATCCCGGCGGGCCGCTACATGTTCTACAGGGCCGGCTGATCCAGGTCCCGCCCGGCCCCAGGCCGGGCAGCGCACGCCCCCGCCCCGAGAGGGCGGGCGCTTCGCCCGCATCCGCGGCTGGGCGCTCAGGCCACCCGAAGTCCGCGCGACCAGACCCCGCGAACTGCAGGCGCACCTGCTGTCACACGGAACCGGATCAGATCGGCACGCTTGCCGGTCTGCAGCCGCCCGCGGTCGTGCAGCCCCACCGCATCGGCCGGCGCATGTGTGACCGTGCCCAGGCCGCGCGCCGTGTCGCCCCACAGCTCGCCCAGCCGCACAGCCGCCATTAACAGAGCGGCCGGCACATAGTCCGACGACAGTATGTCCAGCAGTTCCAGCTCCGCCAGCTCATGCGCTGCAACATTGCCGGAGTGCGAGCCGCCGCGGATCAGGTTCGGCGCGCCCATCATCACCTTGATGCCATGGGCGTGGCAGGCCTGCGCGGCCTCCACTGTGGTCGGAAACTCCGCCAGCTGAATGCCATGGCCCGCCGAAACGGCCACCTGCCCTGCCGTTGTATCGTCATGGCTTGCCAGCACCGCGCCGAACCGCTTGGCCGCCTTCACCGCCTCCGCCTCGTGCAGATCGCCGTAGGTCTCGCGCAGCTCCCTCAGATGGGCGATATGCGCCTGGAAGCCCGCATCGTCGAACCCGTGCTTGCCCTTCACATACTGCTCCAGCTTGGAGAGGTCGCGGAACTGCCGCTGGCCCGGGGTGTGGTCCATCAGCGAGACCAGCCCGACCCTGTCCGCCGCGCCAAAAGCCTCCAGCTCCGCAACCAGCGAATCCGAGCAAACCTCTGCCCGCAGATGCAGGAAATGGGAGATCTTCAGCGCGTCCGCCGCCCGAAGCTCCAGCAGCTCGCTGGCCAGCCCGCGGGCATAGGCGCCATAGCGGCTTTCCTTGCGGGTGATCGAGCCAACGCGCATTGCATCAAACACCGTGGTGATGCCAGTGCCCGCCAATTCCGCATCATGGGCAATGATCGCGCTGGCGTGCGGCCAGTCCACTTTAGGACGCGGCTGGATATGACGCTCCAGATTGTCGGTGTGCAGCTCCACCAGCCCCGGGCAGACGAAATCGCCTGCACAGTCGATGGCGCCTTCCGGAACCGCGGTGCCTTCCGCGATCTCCGCTATCTCGCCGCCGGCAATCTTCACGCTGCCGGTTCGTGTTTCCCCCGGGAGGACCAGCGTGGCATTGGCAAGGATCAACTCTTCTGTCATCTGAACTTCACATCTTTCGAGCTATGGAAGGCCACGTTTAGGAGGCCAATGTGACATTCACGCGATACGCGATCTATTACGCCCCGCCCGCCCAAGCGGAATGGAGCCGGTTTGGCGCCAGCTGGCTGGGCTGGGACATGGCGGCGGGCCGCAGCCTGCCCCAACCGGAGGGAACCGGGCTGGAGCTGTCCGCGATCACGGAGGTTCCGCGCAAATACGGGCTGCACGCCACCCTGAAGCCGCCAATGCGCCTTGCCGAAGGACAAACCCAGTCCGGTCTTGAGGCTGCCTGCGCAGAACTGGCCGCGACGCAAACACCGGTCTCGCTGGTCGGGCTGCATCTTGCCCGGCTTGGCCGCTTCCTGGCGCTGCGCCCCACAGGCGATGAGGCGGCGCTGAACTCCCTGGCCGCCGCTTGCGTGACGGAGCTGGACCGTTTCCGTGCGCCGCCGTCCCAAGCCGAACTGGACCGCCGCCGAGGCGCAGGCCTGAGCCCGGAACAGGACGAAAACCTGACCCTCTGGGGCTACCCCTTTGTTCTGGAGCAATTCCGGTTTCACATCACGCTCACAGGCAAGCTGCCCAAACCGGATCTGCCGGCGGTCGAGGCGGCTCTTGAAGAGCGTCTGATCCCGCTGCTCCCGGCACCGCTGATAATCCGCGACATCGTACTGGCGGGCGAAGGACCTGACGGAAGGTTTCACCTGATCCACCGCTACGCCCTTTCCGGCTGAAGGACTGCCAGAGCGGCCGTGACGGCCGCGCTGAGCCCGCCGCTGTTGTCGATCTCATGCACCCTGCGCAGCCCGTCCGGCAAGGGCTTGACGGCCCGGGCCAGACGGCGCTGAACCTCTTCGGCACCTTCCCGCCCGCGGGAAGACAGCCTCTCGGCCAGCACCTCTGGCCGCGCTGTCACCGACAGCACGATGAAATTGCCGAACACCTCCTGCGCCTCCAGCAGCACAGCGCGGGAGAGGTTCACCAGCACTCCGCCCGCACCTTCCCGTACCGTTTCGATGTCACGCGGGATGCCGTAGTGCAGGCCATGCGCCTGCCAGTGCAAGGCAAAGACATCATTCTCCGCGAGGGCGGAAAACTCGGCCTCCGTGACCGCGTGGTAGTCCTCCCCGCCGGCCTCCGGCGCGCGGGTGATCACTCGCCGCATCAGCCGCAACTGAGGGCCGGACACCGCCAGGGCAGACATCAAACTGTCCTTGCCCACCCCCGATGGCCCGACCACCGCGATGACGGGCCCCTTTTCAGCGGGCCCACTCATGCCGCGGCCTGGGGCGCATAGCCCGACACATCCACGAACCGGTCGCAAACCTGCTGGCGCGCCGCCTCGTCGTGGAAGATACCAATGATCGCCGCCCCGCGCGCCTTGGCGCCTTCGATCAAGCCCAGAACGGTAGCTCGGTTCTGCGCATCCAGGCTGGCCGTGGGTTCATCCAGCAGCAGCGCCGGGTAGCCATAGGCAAAACCGCGGGCAATGTTCACCCGCTGCTGCTCCCCCCCGGAGAAGGTCGTGGGGCTGAGGCTCCATAGGCGTTCGGGGATGTTGAGCTGCGCGAGCAGCGAAGCCGCCTTGTCGCGCGCCTGTTCCAGCGGCGTACCGACGGCCAGCAGCGGCTCGGCCACCACATCCAGTGCCGGCACCCGCGGCACCACCCGGAGAAACTGGCTGACATAGCCCAAAGTCTCACGGCGCAGTTTCAGGATTTCACGCGGCTCGGCCTTGGCAACATCGACGCCGCCGACCATGACACTGCCGGAAGCCGCCAGATAGTTGCCGTAGACCACCCGCATCAAGGTGGACTTGCCCGCCCCAGAGGCACCGGTCAGCCCCACGCATTCGCCCGGTTTCACGGTCAGGCTGGCGTTTTCCATCACCGGGATCACCGCGCTGCCCTGATTGTGCAGGGTGAAGCTCTTGCTCACGTTATTCAGTTCAATCATCGCCCCGTCCTCAGACTTGCAGCACACTGGAGACCAGCAGTTGGGTATAGGCGTGCTGGGGATCGTCCAGCACCTGATCGGTCAGCCCGGTTTCAACCACCTGGCCGTCCTTCATCACCATCAGCCGGTCCGCCAGCAGGCGCACAACGGCCAGATCATGGGTCACGATAATCGCGCTCAGCCCCATCTCGCGTACCAGCCCGCGCAACAGGTCCAGAAGCCGCGCCTGCACGGACACATCCAGGCCGCCGGTCGGTTCGTCCATAAACACCAGCCGCGGGCCGGTCACCAGGTTGCGGGCAATCTGCAACCGCTGCTGCATGCCCCCGGAAAAGGCCGAAGGCCGGTCATCAATACGGCTTTCGGAGATCTCGACCCGGCCCAGCCAGTCGGCTGCCCGCTCACGGATCGAGCCATAGTGCCGGTCGCCCACGGCCATCAGCCGCTCACCGATATTGCCGCCGGCCGAGACAGACATTCGCAGCCCGTCGCGGGCGTGCTGATGCACAAAGGCCCAGTCGGTCCGGCCCAGCATCCGCCGTTCCGGCTCAGACATGGTGACTGTGTCCACAGGTCCGTCCGCACGGGTGTCAAAGATGACCTCCCCCCGGTCCGGCGTCAGATGGCCTGCCAGGCTGTTCAGCAGGGTCGATTTGCCCGAACCGCTTTCACCCACAATCCCCATAACCTCGCCTGGGTAGAGATCGAAACTCACACCAGTGCAGCCGATCCGTGCGCCATAAAGCTTGGCAACGTTTTTCACTTGCAGCAAAGGCGTCATCACGCGGCCTCCTTACCCAGACGGCCGCTGTGGCCTGCGTCGCGCCGGGAACGGCAGTAATCAGTATCTGAGCAGACGAACATCCGGTTGCCCGCGTCGTCCAGGATCACTTCATCCAGATAACTGTCCTGCGCCCCGCACAGGTCGCAGGCATGATCCGCCTTGCTGGCCTCGAACGGGTAATCCTCGAAATCCAGCGACACGACCTTGGTGTAGGGCGGCACTGCATAGATACGCTGCTCCCGGCCCGCGCCGAACAGCTGGATCGCTGCCATCTCCATCTTGGGGTTGTCGAACTTCGGGATCGGCGACGGGTCCATCACATAGCGCCCCTCCACCTTCACCGGGTAGGCATAGGCGGTGGCAATCGCGCCGTGCTGCGAGATGTCTTCATAGAGTTTCACGTGCATCAGCCCGTATTCCTGCAAAGCATGCATCTTGCGGGTTTCGGTCTCCCGCGGCTCCAGAAAGCGCAGCGGCTCCGGGATCGGCACTTGGTAGACCAGGATCTGATCTTCGGTCAGCTCCGCCTCGGGAATCCGGTGGCGGGTCTGGATGACGCTGGCCTTTTCGGTTTCCTCAGTGGTCGCAACCCCCGCTGTTTTTTCAAAGAACTTGCGGATCGAGACCGCGTTGGTGGTGTCATCGGCGCCTTGGTCGATCACTTTCAGCGTGTCGTCCGGTGTCAGCGTGGCAGCCGAGACCTGCACCCCGCCGGTGCCCCAGCCATAGGGCATCGGCATCTCCCGGCTGGCAAAGGGCACCTGATAGCCCGGCACCGCCAGCCCCTTGAGGATCGCCCGGCGGATCATCCGCTTGGTCTGTTCGTCAAGGTATGCAAAGTTGTAGTCGGTCATTCCGCAGCCTCCCGTGCCGCCAGCGTCTCTGCCAATTCCGCCGCTTCCCGGCGCAGTTTGCGGACCAGTTCCAGCTCGGACTGGAAATCCACGTAATGCGGCAACTTGATGTGCTCCAGAAAGCCGGTGGCCTGAATGTTGTCGGCGTGGCTCAGGACAAATTCCTCATCCTGCGCGGCGGCACCGACATTGTCCTCGCCCAGCTCCTCCCAGCGCAGCGCGCGGTCGACCAGCGCCATGGCGATGGACTTGCGCTCTGACTGGCCGAAAACCAGCCCGTAGCCGCGGGTGAACTGCGGCGGCACTGTCTTGGAACCCTTGAACTGGTTCACCGTCTCGCATTCGGTCAGTTCCACCTCGCCGATTTCGATCGCAAAGCCCAGCTCCGGGATTTCCATTTCCACCGGCACCCTTCCGATCCGCAGTTCACCGACAAAGGCATGGTTGCGCGCATAGCCGCGCTGGGTGGAATAAGCCATGCCCAGGATGAACCCCTCGTCGCCGCGGGTCAGCGATTGCAGCCGCACCGCGCGGCCCGCTGGGAAGGACATCGGCTCACGCGTCAGATCGCCCGGAACCGCGTCCGAGGCCGGCTCCCGCTCGATGATGTCCTCTCCTTGCAAAAACTCAGCAATATGCGGCGTGGCCGCCTTGCGCGGCTCCGCGGCCGGTGCCTTGGGCACCTCACCTTCGGCGGCCAGTTTGAAGTCCAGAAGGCGGTGGGTGTAGTCAAACGTCGGTCCCAGCACCTGCCCTCCCGGCGCGTCCTTGAAGGTTGCCGAGATCCTGCGGTCGCATGCCATCTCCCCGGTCTCCACTGGCTGCGAATAGCCAAACCGCGGCAGGGTCGTGCGGTAGGCCCGGATCAGAAAGACCGCCTCGATCAGATCCCCGCGGGACTGCTTGATCGCCAGCGCCGCAAGGTCCGGATCATAGAGCGAGCCTTCCGCCATCACCCGGTTCACCGCCAGGCTGAGCTGCTCGCGGATCTGAGCGAGGGAGAGTTCCCCCACATCCTTGTCGCCGCGGCGCTCCTCAGCCAGCCAGGCATGAGCGTTTTCAATGGCGCGCTCGCCGCCCTTGACTGCAACATACATAAGCTCAGGCCTCCGCGGTTACTTGCGTTGAACGCGGCAGCGCAGCCACCTGCGATCCCGCTGTGAAGAAGACGTCGACGCCCAGCGGGTAGAGAGCCGCGTTGTTCTGAAACGCAGCCAGCTCCGGCAGTTGCATCCGGGCGGTGTCCTTGATGCCGGGGCCGCGCAGCACCGCGTTGGGTGAAGCAAAGCCGGGTGTTTCGACAATCAGGGTGGCCGAGCGGTCGGGGTATTCCGGGCTGCCGATGCGGAAGCGGTCGAGCGGCGCCAGCGCTGCCCAGCCGCCGAGCGCGAAATCCGCTTGCTCCGCCGGCACAACCGGCGCGCCGGTGTGGAATGCCAGCCAGCCTTGCAAGGCCTCGCTGTCCACATCCGGCGCCAAATAGACACCGGTTTCCGGGTCACACAAGGCCAGCAGCAGGCTGCCCGCCGCGATCGAGATCCCATCAGGCGGTACAGCTCCGGTGATGTCCTGGACTTGGCCGGGCCGGGCCATCGCATTCATCGCCGCACGGAAGGCATGTGCTGCAGCCACCGGGGGATTGCTGAAGCCGCCCGCATATACGGCATTCCGGGGTTGCAAGCTCATCAATCCTCTCCCCGCACCATGGTGAAAAACTCGACCTTGGTCGCTGCCGCCTTGGCTGCGCGCCCGTCCTTTTGCGCTTGCCGCGCTGCGGCCAGAGGCGCCAGCACCGCCGCGCGCAGGCCTGCCGCAGCACTGGTTTGCATCAGCGCATCGACCTTGGCGGCAATTGTTGCCTTGGCCTTGCTGCGGCCCTGCACGTAACCGTGGCCAATGGTGCCATCCTCCAGCGACAGCGCACACCGCGTTACGGTCATCTCACCGAGGTTGAAGGGTGCACCGGAACCGCCCATGCGGCCCCTCACCATGACACCGCCGGCCTCAGGCACGCGCAGCCATTCACAAGCGGGATCGGTCCCGTAGCTTTGCCACAGCTCAGCAAGCCGGGCCTCATCAGCAGTGGCCAGAAGGCTCATCCAGCCTTTGCGGTCCTCTGCGGGAAAAGTGGGTTTCATCTGTCTATGCCTCTTGGCCGGGTTGTCTATTTTTACTATACAACTAGACAAATGTTAGCCGAGTCGCCTCGGCCGGCGCAATCCCAGACTTGTGAAAGTTCCGTGACATGGCCCGCACACCCGTTTGGAAATCCATCGCCATCGCCCTGACAGACGATATTGCACAGGGCCGGTACGCGACCGGCGGCAAGCTGCCGGCAGAGGCGCAGCTGGCGGCCCGGTTCGGTGTCAACCGCCACACCGTGCGCCGCGCACTGGCGGAGATGGCAGAGCAGGGCCTGGTGCATTCCCGCCGCGGTGCAGGGGTGTTCGTGGCCGCCAGGCCAACCGACTACCCGATCGGCAAGCGGGTGCGGTTCCATCAGAACCTGACACGCGAGGGGCGGACTCCGGCCAAGAAAATGCTGATGCTGGAAACCCGCGCCGCCGGGCTGCGCGAGGCGGAAGCGCTGGGGCTGGAGGCGGGAGATCCCGTGCATGTCTATGACGGCCTCTCGCTGGCCGACGGCCAGCCCATCGCCCTGGCCCAGGCGGTGTTTCCCGCCGCGCGGCTGCCGGGGCTGCGCGACGCGCTGGAGGCGGACAGCTCGATCACCGAGGCCCTGAAGCGATGCGGGATCGAGGACTATACCCGCTTGGAAACCCGCATCGCTGCCAAGCTCGCCACCGCTACCCAGGCGCTGCATCTGCAGATCAGCGAAGGGGCCCCCATCCTGCGCACCACGTCTGTCAGCGTGGACACAGCCGGTATCCCGATCGAGTTCGGCCGCACATGGTTTGCGGGCGACCGGGTGACGCTGACGGTTGGCGGCGAAACCTGACGCGGAATGCTCCCGCCTGCTCCGGTGCAATTGAAATTGCCCCTCACAGTTGGGCATAGCGCCGCGCTGACGCGCGGCGCGGCAGTTCTCCCAAAAGCCGAGTCAAATGCTGCACCAGCAGCCGTACACCAGGCCAATTCACCCTTCACGCGGTGGGGGGCGGATCGGATTTGGCACGGCGCTTCGGGGCGCACACCTCACCGAAGCACGGGACCGCACCGCGCGCAGCGCGGTGCTGCGCCCAACCATTCAGGGCATCTGTGATGTCCGGATTGGGCGGGAGTGCCTCCGCTGTGTTACTGTTCGGCGTTAAAAATAAACAGCGTCTCGCCGTTGATCCGGTAACCGTTGATCAGGTCCCTTGCCTTGTCCGAGACCAGCCAGCTTTCCAGCTGCATCGCCAGCCCGTTCTTCACGTGGCCATGCTTTTCCGAATTCACCGGGATGTAAGCGTATTGGTTAAACAGCACCGGGTCGCCCGAGAACAGCAGCGCCAGTCCGGCCTTGTTGCCAAAATTCAGCCAGCTGGCCCGGTCCGACATGATGTAGGCGTCCATGCCCGCCGCCGTGTTCAGCGCAGCGCCCATGCCCGCGCCGACGGCCCGGTACCACTCGCCAAACCCCTCGGGCTCCAGCCCCGCAGCCTTCCAAAGCGACAGCTCTTTTTTGTGAGTGCCGCTGTCATCGCCGCGGCTGACGAAGGAGGCTTCCGCCCCGGCAATCTGCTGCAGCGCGGCCGCCGCGTCCTCAGCCCCAGCGACCCCGGCAGTGTCGCGCTTGGGGCCGATGAAGACAAAATCATTGTACATGATCTCGCGCCTGTGGGTGCCGTTGCCGCCCGCCAGAAACTTCTCCTCGGCCGTCTTGGAGTGCACCAGGATCGCGTCCACGTCGCCCGCCTCGCCAAGACGGATCGCCTGGCCGGTGCCAACCACCAGCAGCTGCACATCCAGGCCCAGATCCTTCTTGATCTCCGGCAGCAGGATCTCCGCCAGGCCGGAATTGTGGAAGGAGGTCGTCACCGCCATCTTCATCTCTTCCGCCAGCGCGGCAGAGGCAAAGGCCATGGATGCAATGGCACCAAAAATCAAACGTTTCATTCGACAATATCTCCGTTCAGAAAGGCACGCCCCTGCGGCGTTTGCGGCCCGGAAAAGAAATCCTCCGCCGGGCTGAATTCGTGGATGCGGCCGCCCAGGACAAAGATCACCTCATCCGCCAGCCGCCGCGCCTGCCCCATGTTGTGGGTGGACATGATGAGCCGCGTGCCGCTTCCGGCGGCATGGGCCAGTATCGCCTCGATCTCGCGGGTGGCGCGCCCGTCCAATGCGGCGCAGGGCTCGTCCAGGAAGAGGACATCCGGCTCGCGCACCAGGGCCCGGGCCAGCGCCAGCTTCTGCCGCTCACCACCCGACAGCATCGTGGCCTGACGCTGCAGGATCCTCCCCAGGCCGACACGGGCCGCCCAGTCCGCCGCGCGCGTGCGCGCCTCGCGGCGGCCGGTGCCCGTCAGCCGCAACGGATAGGCAATGTTATCGATCACCGTACGGCGCATCATTACCGGTGTCTGGAACACAAACGCCTGCCGCTTCTGCGCTTCTTCCAGCGGGCAGGCCCAGTCCAGGCTGCCGCCGTTCATCCGTACAATGCCATGCAGCATTTTCAGCAGCGTGGTTTTGCCCGCCCCGTTAGGGCCGATGACGATAGAGGTTCCCTGCCCGCCAAGCGTCAGATCGACCGGCCCGACCAGCACCTTGCCGCGGCGGCGCACCTGGGCGCCCTTGGCCACCAGCGGGAACATCTGCATCACCAGCGCCCCTCACTCTCAGTGCGGCCCAGCCAGTGGATCGCCAGATTGACCGCAATCGCCAGGGCAATCAGCACAAACCCAAGCCCCAGCGCCATCGCGAACTCCCCTTTGCCGGTCTCCAGCGCAATCGCAGTGGTCAGCACCCGGGTGGCATGGTCGATGTTGCCGCCCACCACCATGATCGCGCCCACCTCGCCGATCGCGCGGCCAAAACCCGCCAGCGCTGCGGTCAGCAGTGCCCGGCGGCCATCCCATAACAGCGTCTGGATGCGCTGGAATTGGGTGGCATTCATCGAGATCAGCAGATCGTGGTAATCGCTCCAAAGCTCCCGCAGCGACTGATGCGCGACCGAGGCCACCAGCGGCACCACGATGATTACCTGCGCGATGATCATCGCCGTGGGTGTGAACAGCAGGCCAAAGACACCGAACGGTCCGGCCCGGGACAGGAATACGTAAACCACCAGCCCTACAACCACCGGCGGCAGCCCCATCAAGGCATTCAGCACCGCAATCGTGGCGCGGCGCAGCCGGAACCGGCGCACCGCCAGAAAGGCCGCCAGCGGCAGCGCAATGGCACAGGCGATGGCCAGAGCGGTCAGCGTCACCCGCAAGGAGCGCAGGGTGATCTCCACCAGATCCGCGTCCAGCGTCACCAGCAGCCAAAAGGCCTGGCACAGTCCTGCCCACAGATCATTCATCGCGTCCGGTCGCTCTCCCAAGGGGCCCCAATTCAGCCCGGTTTAACATGGCTTTGCACGGCTCAAAATCACAGGACAGGACGCCGGGACAGCCAAAAACGGCACTCCGGCTGGAAATTTGTGCCCTTGATCCCCATCTTTGAAACACAAGCGTCCTGAAGATGCCGCCTGTTAGCGCCAAATCACCGCATTTGCGTGCAAAACCCGACACGCGTGCTTGCGTGCGCGTTTTGAACGTGAAACAACCCCCGCCCAAAGTGTCACCCTGGACGCAACCTTGAGGAACCGCCATGTTCGACCTGCAATCCATGCGGGATCAGCTCGCCGCCCATTATGATCTGGCCCCTAACCCGGCCCTGGCCGAACAGATGGCAGATGTCTACGCCCGCATGAACCGCGTGGTGAACCCCATCGAATGGGCCACCCATGCGCCTTATGTTGCGGCCATCCTGGAGCTGAAGAAGCAGCGCAACGCGGTGATTCTGGCGCATAATTACATGACGCCCGAAATCTATCACGGCATCTCGGATGTGGTCGGCGACAGCTTGCAGCTGGCGATCGAGGCCACCCGGGTCGAGGCAGACGTGATCGTCCAGTGCGGCGTGCATTTCATGGCCGAAACCTCCAAGATCCTGAGCCCTGAAAAGACCGTTCTGATCCCCGACATGGAGGCCGGCTGCTCGCTGGCCGAAAGCATCACCGCCGAAGGCGTCGCGGAAATGCGCCGCCGCTACCCGGGCGCGCCGGTGGTCACCTATGTGAACACCACCGCTGAGGTCAAAGCCGCGTCGGACATCTGCTGCACCTCCTCCAACGCGGCGCAGATCGTTGCCGCGATGGAAGAAGACACCATCATCATGACGCCGGACCAGTATCTGGCGCAGAACATCGCCCAGCAGGTTCCGGAAAAGAACATCGTCTGGTGGGAGGGCTCCTGCATCGTGCATGAGCAGTACACCGCCAAGGACCTGCGCGACTTCCGCGAATGGAACCCGGGCACCCGGCTGATCGCCCACCCGGAATGCCCGCCCGACGTGGTGGCCGAGGCTGACTTCTCCGGCTCGACCAGCGGCATCGTCAAATACGTGACAGACGAAAAGCCGGAAAAGGCGCTGCTGATCACCGAATGCTCGATGGCCTCGAACATTGCCGATCAGCTGCCTGAGGTGGAATTTGTCGGCCCCTGCAACATGTGCCCTTACATGAAGAAGATCACTCTGGAGAAAGTGCTGTGGTCGCTGCACACCATGACCGAGCCGGTCGAGGTGGATCCCGAAGTGGCCGAAAAGGCCCGCGTGGCGGTGCAGCGGATGATCGACCTCAGCCAAAAACTGGGCATCTGATCCGTGATCGAAACCGGCCGTATCGTCATTGCCGGCGCAGGTCTGGGCGCGCTTTACGCCGCGCTTGAGCTGGCACCCCGGCCGGTTCTGGTGATCTCCCCCGAGACCTTGGGCGAAGGCGCAAGCTCAGCCTGGGCGCAGGGCGGCGTGGCCGCCGCCATGGCCAACCATGACACGCCTGAGGCCCACGCCGCCGATACCCTGCAGGCGGGTGCCGGCACGGTCGACCCCGAAGTCGCCGCCATGGTCACCCGGGTGGCGCGTGAACACATCATTGATCTCACCGAGCTCGGCACCCCCTTCGACCGCGACGCGGACGGCAACTACGTGATGAGCCGCGAGGCCGCCCATTCCGCCGCCCGCGTGGTGCGGGTAAAGGGCGATCAGGCCGGTGATCAGATCATGCGGACACTGATTGCCGCCGTGCGCGCAGCTCCCTCTGTTCAGGTTCTGGAAAACACCCAGGCCGTGCGGCTGGAGACCGAGGGCAGCACCGTCACCGGCATCTGGATCACCCGCGCCGATGCGCCCTCTGCCCCGGTGCTGATCAAGGCGCCCGGCGTGCTGCTGGCGGGCGGAGGCTCCGGCGGGCTTTATGCCCACACCACCAACCCGCCACGCATCCGCGGACAGGTGATCGGTTTTGCCGCCCGCGCCGGCGCCTGTATCGCCGACCCGGAATTTGTACAATTCCACCCCACCGCCTTTGACATCGGCGAAGACCCGGCACCGCTGGCAACCGAAGCCCTGCGCGGCGAGGGTGCGGTGCTGATCAATGCAGACGGTGAGCGCTTTATGCTGGCCGCGCACCCCGACGCTGAGCTTGCCCCCCGCGACATTGTCGCCCGCGCAATCTTTGCCGAAACACAAGCCGGCCGCCGCCCGATGCTCGACACACGTGAAGCATTGGGCGCAGAGGTGCTGACCCGCTTCCCAACCGTGGCCGAAACCTGCGCCCGTGCCGGCATCGACCCCGTACAGGAGCCGATCCCCGTTGCCGTCGCTGCCCATTACCACATGGGCGGAGTCGACGCGGACATGAAAGGCCGCACCAGCCTGGCAAACCTCTGGGTTTGCGGCGAAGCGTCCTCGACCGGCCTTCACGGCGCCAACCGGCTCGCCTCCAACGGCCTTCTGGAAGCGCTGGTCTATGCCCGCAACGCCGCACAGGACATGGCGTCTTTGGACACCCCATCAGACGCAGAAGAGGTCCGCCCCAGCTTCCCGGAAGGCGGGCAGGACCTGGATCCGGCCGCGCTGAAAGCCTTACGCGAAACCATGACCGCCCACGCCGGGGTGCGCCGTACTGGCGCGGGCCTGAAACAGGCGCTCGCCGCCATTGCCCGGCTCGAGGCAGACCAGGCCGCGGACGAAAACTTCATCAACATGTGCGCCACCGCCACGCTGATTGCCGCCGCTGCGCTGAGGCGCGAAGAAAGCCGCGGCGGCCACTTCCGTGACGACTTCCCCGAGGCCGACACCGCGCAGGCCCATCGCACCCGCATCACTCTGGACGAGGCCTTGGCCATCCGCGCCGAGGTTCAAAAGGAACTGACATGAGCACCCAATTCGCCACCCTGCCCGACCTGATCCTGGAACCGATGGTGCGTGCCGCATTGATGGAGGATCTGGGCCAGAACGGCGACGTCACCACACGCGCGGTAATCCCGGCCGCCGCTACCTATTCCGCCCGCCTGAACGCCCGCGAGAACGGTGTGGTTTCCGGCATGCAGATCGCCCGTATCGCCTTTCACCTGGTGGACGCCGGGCTGAAAGTCGAGACCCTGCTCCCCGACGGCAGCCCTTGCAAGAAGGGCGACACGCTGATGACCATCGAAGGCTCCGCCGCTTCGATCCTGTCGGGCGAGCGCGTCGCACTGAATTTTGCCGGCCGGCTGACCGGCATCGCCACGCTGACCGCCGCCTTTGCCGCGGAAACCAAAGGCACCGCCACCCGCATCACCTGCACCCGCAAAACCACCCCGGGGCTGCGCATCGCAGAGAAGCAAGCCGTGCTGCACGGCGGCGGCTACAACCACCGCTTCGGCCTGTCGGACGCAATCCTGATCAAGGACAACCACATCGCGGCTGCCGGCGGGGTCAAGGCTGTGCTGGACGCCGCCAAGGCCAGCGTCAGCCACATGATGAAGGTGGAAATCGAGGTCGACACCCTGGACCAGCTTGCTGAAGTGATCGCCACCGGCGGTGCCGACGTGGTGCTGCTCGACAATATGGACACCCCCACACTGGCCAAGGCAGTGGAGATGGCCAAGGGCCATGTCGTCACTGAGGCTTCCGGCAACATGCGGCTGGAGCGCATTGCCGAAGTGGCGGCAACCGGGGTCGACTACATCTCGTCGGGCGCGCTCACCCACTCGGCACGCACCCTGGATTTGGGTCTCGACTTCTGAACTTACCCAATCATGAAAGCCGCAGGCGGCAGGCCCCCAAGCCTGCCTGCTAGTCTGTCTGACGCTGCTGGCGGGCCGCCTCCAGCTTCCCTTCCCGCAGTGCCACGGGCGACAGCATCAGCACTGAGCCGCCTTCAATCTGGCGCACCTCGAACCCTCTCCGGCCTTGCAAGCCGCCGCGCAGCTCATCCGGCAGCGCCGCGCAATCGTCGGGACGGCTCTCGCACATCACGATCTCGCGCCCGGTCAGATGGTGCAGGCGGAACGTAACCGACTGGTCCTTTTGCAGATCCGATTTCCGGGCGGCCTCCAGCGACAGGTAGGTTCCGGTGACATAGACCGGACCCTGCCCCTCAACCAGCTCTGCCGCCATCGCCCGGCTCACCTTATGCCACTCCGACAGAAACTGGTGGGTCAGCCCGCCGAAGATCACGTAGACCGCTGTCACGGTAAACAGCAGGTTCCGGCTCAGCCGCGCCCGCCCGCTGTCGCGCAGTGCAATCACGAACAGCCCGATGAAGACGGCCCCGAAGATCCACAGGAATCCGCCGGAGCGCACCGGCATGTCAATGCCGCTGCGGATCACCTGCAGGCAGATCAGCGCCAGCCCCAGGGCCGCCCCGGACAGCAAATAAAGCGCCCGCCACTTGTCCCGCCGCAGCACAACCCAGACCGCACAGGCCAGCAGCGCCGCCTGCAAGAGCGCCAGAACCGCGTTGTTATAACCGCCCTTCTGCGCCAGGCTGACCAGGAACTGCCAGGCGAGCTTGGAGTTCTCCAGCGCCGAGGCCAGATCATGCGCCGGACTGGGGTTGCGCCATTCCGCCATCGGCACGCCGAATACCCCATGCACGATATAGTTCAGCGAATAGATCGCCAGCATACCCAGCGCGAAACTGGCGATGAACAGCGCCAGCAGGCCCGCCAGATCCCTCGCAGAACGCGCAACACCGGCGCGGGTCAGGCTCAGCCCCAGGATCAGAAACGGATAGGTGGTGTAGGCCATCAGCGAGACCGGCACGAAGACCAGCATCAGCCAGCGGCAGGTCCGCTCGCTCAGCCGCGTGGCCAGCCAGGCATAAAACGCCACAACCGCCAGCCCCAGGATCAGCGTATTGAACCACATCGAGATCAGCACCCAGGGCAGGCCGAGACCCGCAATCAGCGCCACCATCACACGCTGCCAAATCTCCGCGTCCCGGCCAAAGGCGTTGTGCACCAGGCAGCCAAGATAGACCGCCCACAACAGCTGATAGACCAGAAAATTCAGCCAGGCCGGAGGTACAACACCACGCAGGTGCCACAGGTAATTGACCCAGCGCCCCTCGGTCAGCGTCTTCGCGTAGAACAGCGCAGGATCCGCCAGCAGCGCCGGGTAGTCATCGTGCCGGATCATCGGATCCGGCAGCTGGAACAGCGCCGTCAGCAGCAGCACAGCAAAAACCGCAGCCACCGT
The DNA here is from genome assembly GCF_982940295.1 of Leisingera sp. NCBI lineage: Bacteria > Pseudomonadati > Pseudomonadota > Alphaproteobacteria > Rhodobacterales > Roseobacteraceae > Leisingera > Leisingera sp. Next base: position 68,277 of record NZ_CEYXRG010000005.1, on the reverse strand, counting down.
GACCGGCAGTTGCGGCAAGGCGCGCCGCTGCGCAACACTGCTGCCGGCGGAGGCCAGTGTCATCCCGCGGCCTCCTGCAGGCGCCGGGCGCGGCGGGCCAGCACGGCAGCACGGCCCTGTGCGATTCTGGTCACCATCGGCTGCGGCATCAGCGAGACAATGCCGCGCCGCATCCGCCAGCCCAGGCTGCCCGCCAGCGGCACCTTCTGCCCGGCCGGAATTTCTGTTGCCAGCACCTCCCGCGGCAAGCCTTCCCGGCCCGCGGCATTGGCATAAAGCACGGTGTTGTAGCGGTACCAGGGCTCGACACCCGACATGTTTTTCAGCTGGGGGCGGGCAAAGTCATAGGCAGTGAACCCGCGCGCCGCAAACATCTCCTGCCAGAACGACAGCGGCTTCTCGTTGATATGGAACTCGCCCCCCTGCCCCGGCACAGCGGCGGAGAACAGCACCCGGTCAGCGTGGCGGGTCAGGCTGTCGACCAGCTTTTCCGAGGCTGCCTCTGGCAGGTGCTCGCCCACCTCCAGACTCTGCGCCAGATCGAATTTGCGTCCCAGATCAAAGGGTTTGGTCAGGTCGGCAGCATGGAACTGCTGGCGCGGGATCGCCAGACGGTCGCGGTCGACATAATCGCCGTCAACGCCAGCAACATCGGTCACCCCTGCCTTGATCCACTCGCTCAGCCACACGCCGCGGCCGCTGCCCAAGTCCAGAACGCTGCCCGCTTGCAGCTGCGGCTGGACCACCGAAATCATCGCTTGCGCCGAGGAGCGTGCGCCCTGGTCGATATAGTCGTAGAACTCGTTGGAATAGATATGGGACATGATTGCTCCGAACTTTACTCGCCAGCCGCGGCATACACCCAGAGGCGGAAAATGATGAAATTCTGAACCGGCAGGATCACCGTGACGGCGGCGGCGGACAGCCAGTCCGCCCAGCCCAGGGCCGGGCCGATCACACCGGTGATCAGCGCCGAGACGGCAAAACCCGCGGCAATGGCGCAGGTAAAGCGCGCCATCTGGTCGGGCAGGCCCAGCGGGCGGCGGAAGGTCCACCAGGTTTGCAGCACGTATTGCACCGCTACCGCAGCCGCAAAGGCCAGCGCATTGGCAGGCGCCTGCGCCATCCCTGCGGCCAGCAGTGCGGTATAGCCCACCACATACAGGCCCGCGACCGTGGCGCCGACGACAGAAAAGCGCAGGATTTGCCCCGCGCCTCCCATGCTCACGACGCTTCCTTGCGCAGCGGTGCGGGCTCGGCATTCGCCGCCTCCGCAGGCGCGCTCTCGCCGGTTTCCTCTGACAGGAAATACATCGGGCGCTGTTTGCTCTCCATATAAAGCCGCCCGATGTACTCTCCCATGATCCCCAGCGTCAGCAGCTGAATTCCTGAGAAGAAGGAAATCGCCAGCAGCATCGACGCCCAGCCGGGGGCAGTGTTGTAGAGGATCAGCGACAGGAACACATAGACCGCCATCAGGAAGGTCACATAAAGGCTCAGGAACGCCAGCCGCGTCGCCATTTTCAGCGGTTTGGTGGAAAAGCCGGTCAGCGCGTCCGTGGCAAAGCGCAGCATTGCCCGGAACGGGTATTTTGTGACGCCGGCAACCCGGGCATCCCGGACGTATTCCAGACCGATCTGCTTGAAGCCCGCCCAGGCGAACATGCCGCGGATGAAGCGGGCCCGCTCCGGCATCGCCAGAACCGCATCCAGCGCGCGGCGGCTGACCAGGCGGAAATCGCCGGTGTCCTTGGGGATGTTCACATCCGACAGCGTGTTCAGGAAACGGTAGAACAGATAGGCGGTTGCCTTCTTGAACAGGGTCTCCCCCTGCCGTTCGGCCCGGCGCCCATAGACCACGTCATAGCCGCGGTCCATCATCATCATCATGTCGGGAAGGATTTCCGGAGGGTCCTGCAGGTCGGCGTCCAGCATGAAAACGCGGTCGCCGCGCGCGGCCTCAAGACCGGCCGTCAGCGCCACCTGGTGGCCGCGGTTGGCCGACAGCCGTATGCCCCGCACCACCGGGTGCCTGGCATGGGCCGCCTCGATCGCCGCCCAGGTGCCGTCGCTGGAGCCGTCATCCGCCAGGATGATCTCGGCGTCCTGCGCCCATGGTTCAATGGCCTGCACCAGCCGCTCCACCAGAAGGGGGACCGACTCTTCTTCGTTGTAGCAGGGCACAACAACGGAAAGCTGCACTTTCTCGCCCTCAAATCTGTTTGTTAACCGCTCGTTAACCACGATACTGACCGATCCGGTGCAGGAAGGGCAACGGCAGCCCGATGAGAGCTGAATTTGCAATTAAATGGTTAAGGGCCTGTGTGCTTTGGGTAACGCACTATGGCGAAACCAAGGCAAATGCGGACGAATTGCCGAAAATCCGCCCGCATCCCGCCCCGGTCTACAGCACGCCGCGGGGAATCGTTTCCTGCCACTCCTTGGTCAGGACAACCTCCCTGTCCGCGCCCTCGTAGGCGGTCACCTTGCGCCAGAGAAAGAAATTCTCCCGGTCGCAGGTCACCTTGTTCCCGGTCTCAATCGCGACCTGCCAGCCGCCGCGCTCGAACTCGAAGGTCCAGTCACTGGCAAAGGTTGCCGTGGCCGGATCATCCGGGTGCACCTCATAGTGCATCGTCACATGGCTGCCCGCGCACATGCCGTGATAGGGGTCCACAGCCTTGCCGTAGTCATCAAAGGTATCCAGCACCAGCGCACCATCCTCGCGGGTCCAGGTTTTCGATGTGCCGCCCGCGGGGCGCAACTGCTCGGCCTGCAGCACCGGGTAGCCGCGCGGCGCGCCAGGGTTCTGCGGGGCAATCTCTTCAGTAACCCGCCGCTCCGGCAGCACCAGCGCGCAGCCTTCCAAATGCAGGGAGACTTCCGCCGCCTCAGGCGCAGGCCAGACAACCGGCCAGTATGACGCCGACAGCGCCAGCCGCAGCACATGCCCCGGTTTCAGGCGGTGCGCGCATTCGTTCAGCTCGATCTCCGCCTCATAGCGCTCCCCCGGCACAAGGTTCTCCGGCGCCTCAAACCCATTGCGGCACGTCAGGTTCAGCGGCCGGAAGGTGATCCGCTGCGACACGCCTTCAGGCGACACATCGCACAGCCGCGCCACCAGCTGCGCCACCGGCTTGTCAGTGCTGAAGGCCACCTTGAGCCGCGGCCTGCCCAGCAGTTCCAGCGGCTTCGTCAGCGGCGCGGTGTCGAAACAGGCCGACAGCGCATCGTCAACCGCCTGGTCCCCGGCCAGCTCATTGTCAAACCGCATCCCCGGGCAGAAATAGCCGGACGCCTGCCCGACCGTCGCCGGATTGCTGACTGCTATGGCACCTTGCCCCGGAGTCTCCGCCAGCACACCCTGCCCCAGGTGCATCACCCGGTCCTGCACGTTGGGCGAGGGCCATTCAGCCTCCGCCACCCAGCGGCCCTGGCGCGGTTTGTTCTGCATGGCGGGGTTGAAGTGCTCCTGCATAAAGACGCGGTAGTCCGGCAAGTCTTTGGCGCCGGTATTCTCGCCCTTCAGCCATTGGCCGAACCAGCGCAGCACCTCGCCGTGAAAATCCGCCGGATCCAGCTTGGCGATATGGGCATAGCGGTGCTCCCACGGTCCGATCATCGCCTTGGCGGGCACAGTCAGATTGGCCGCCAAGGCAGGCGGCGCGTTCACATAGGCGTCCGCCCAGCCGGTGATCGCCAGCACCGGCGCCTGGATCGCAGACCAGTCCTCGCAGACCGAGCCGTGCTTCCAGAAGTCCCCCCGGGTCTGGCGCCGCAGCCACTCGGCAGCCATGAAGGGCATCTCCTCGATCCGCTTGATCCAGTCCTCGCGCCAGTCCGCCCGGTGCACCGGGTCTGCGGGGCGCGACTGATAGGCAAACATCTGGCTGCCCCAGTTTGCGTTGTCGCTCAGCAGGCAGCCGCCCATGTAATGAATATCGTCAGCATAGCGGTCGACGGTCGAGGCCACGGACACCACGGCCTTCAACGCCTCAGGCCGGCGGAACGCCAGCTGCAGCCCGTTGAACCCGCCCCAGCTGATGCCGATCATGCCGATGTTGCCGTCACACCAGGGCTGCGCGGCGATCCAGGCCAGCACCGCCTCACCGTCGCTCAGTTCCTGTTCGGAGTATTCGTCGTCGAACACCCCCTCGCTGTCACCCGTGCCCGCTATGTCCACGCGGATGCTTGCATAACCTTCGGCAGCAAAAACCGGATGTGTGGTCTCATCCCGGGGCGCGGTGCCGTCACGCTTGCGGTACGGGAGGTATTCCAGGATCGCGGGATGCGGCCCCGCGCCCTCCGGCATCCACATCCGCGCCGACAGCCTGCGGCCGTCCGGCAGAGGGATCCAGGTGTTCTCAATAATGCTGTAAGCGCCGGGCATAAGTTTGTTCCTGTGGTTGTTTTGGCTACGGCCGCACTCAGCAAATTCACCAGATCACCTGCCGAAGAAAAGGGTGCGTTTATGCGCGGATGTAAGCGAACTGACGCGGGATAGGCGCAAATCGCCACGGCCAGCCCGAGCATTCCACGCGTTTACCGGCGTTCCCTTGCCCGCCCCAGCCGCACCCAAACAGCACCGCAACGCACCGCAAGGCGGAGACGGAGTACCGCCGCAGATGGCAGCAGCGCGGTTATCCCGGCAGTTTCGGCGCCGACTTTTCCAGCGCCAGTTCGGCGTCCGAGAACTTCCACGGGCCCCGGACCCCCGGCACGCCCTCCGGCGCGATCTGCATCTCCCGGTGCTTTATCTGCGGATCCTCAAACGCCTGGCCAATGGTATTGATCGGCCCAGCCGGAACTGTCGCCGCTTCCAGCGCTGCCAGCAGGTCCGCTTGTGCCCACGCCGCCAGCACCTCCTCCAGGATCGCCGTCAGCGCCCTGCGATTGGCGACCCGCAGCTGGTTGGTCTGGAAGCGGTCATCCGCCTTGGCCTCAGCCAGCCCCAGCACATCGCACAGCCGCTGAAACTGCCCGTCGTTGCCCACCGCCAGGATCACATGGCCGTCTTTCACCGCCATTACCTGATAGGGGGCAATGTTCGGGTGGTCATTGCCCAGCCGCGTAGGGCTGTCGCCGGTCGCCAGATAGTTCATCGCCTGGTTTGCCAGCAGGGCCGTTGCGCAATCCAGCAGTGACATGTCCAGATGCTGGCCGCGCCCCGTCCTGTGGCGCTGCTCCACCGCCGCCAGAATGCCGATGGTGCCGTACAGCCCGGTGACAATATCGGTTATCGCCACACCGACCTTCTGCGGCTGGCCGTCCTGCGCACCGGTGATCGACATCAGCCCCGACATGCCCTGCAGCAAAAAGTCATACCCCGCCCGCTTGGCATAAGGCCCATCCTGGCCAAATCCGGTCACAGAGCAGTAGATCAACCGCGGATTGACCTTGCTGAGGCTCTCATAATCCAGCCCGTATTTCTTCAGCCCGCCGACCTTGAAGTTCTCGATCAGGATGTCGGCATCCTTGATCAGCTCAAGGACTGCCTGCTTGCCCTCTTCAGTGCGGAAGTCGGCGGTCACGCAGTCCTTGCCACGGTTGGCGGCGTAGAAATAAGCGGCCGTTTTGTCACCTTCGCGCTCGATGAACGGAGGCCCCCACTTGCGGGTATCGTCACCATCCGGGCTTTCCACCTTCACCACATCCGCGCCCAGATCCGCCAGCGACTGGCCGATCCAGGGCCCAGCCAGGATGCGGGCAAGTTCAACCACCTTGAGGCCTGCAAGCGGGGTCATGGGCACTCCTCCCTGTTGGTGCCGTCGTCTTTGCCAGCATGCTTAGCCGCTGCACTGCACTCCTGCAAGATTTGATCAAATCCCGGCCTAGCGAAAACACCCCTCAGGCTGCAAACCGGAATTCGGCGCGAATTCCGGCTCGGAAAACACGTGTTTTCCGAGCCGTTTCCCGCGCCGGGAAACGGGATATCCATTGTCACGGCATCCAGACATCTCCGCGCAGGTCAGACTGCGTATCCAGAGCCAGTTTCAGCCGGCAAATTCCTGATGGAATGCCGCAGGACAATATGTTAGCGATAACTCAACTTTAACCGGCCCTGTGCCAGCAGAGGCAATTGAATTGCCCCGCCCCAGGCGGCACAATGGCCCGGCCTTCGGCCCTCAATGGAACAGCGATGTAAAATCAATGGTTTCCCGCGTCATCCCCGTCCAGCCCTTTGACCTCGTGCTGTTTGGCGCGACCGGCGACCTGGCCCGCCGCAAGATCCTTCCGGCGCTGTTCCACCGGTTCCAGATCGGCCAGTTCAACACGGAATGCCGGATCATCGGCAGCTCGCGCAGCGAGCTGACCGCGGAAGAGTTCCGCAGCCAGACAGCAGACGCCATCCGCGAATTCGGCCAGGATGTGGAAACCACGGCCGAGGAAATCGCCGGATTCACCGCGTTGTTGGACTATGCCGCGGTGGACGCCCGCGGTGAGAGCGGATGGGATGTGATTCACGGGAAACTCCGCGACGATGCGGCCCGCGCCTTCTATCTATCGGTGGGGCCTGGCCTGTTCACCGATATCGCCCGCCGCCTCAGCGAAACCGGCATCGCCACGCCCGACAGCCGCATCGTTCTGGAAAAGCCCTTCGGCCATGACCTGGCGTCGGCCCAGGCGCTGAACGCGGCGCTGCGGGAGCATTTCGAAGAACGCCAGATCTACCGGATCGACCATTACCTGGGCAAAGAGACAGTGCAGAACCTGATGGCGCTGCGTTTTGCCAACTCGCTGTTCGAGCCGTTGTGGAACTCCTCCCATATCGACCATGTGCAGATCACCGTCGCCGAAAGCATCGGCATCGAGGGGCGCGAGGAATATTACGACAAGTCCGGCGCCATGCGGGACATGGTGCAAAACCACCTGATGCAGCTTCTGTGCCTGACCGCGATGGAGCCGCCGGCCCATTTCGCGCCCAATGCGGTACGGGACGAGAAGGTCAAGGTGATCGAGGCCTTGCGCCCGGTGGCGCAATCCAGCATCGCCCGCGGCCAGTACCGGGGCAAAAGCGGAGAGGGCTACCGCGATCACGCGGGCAACCCCGCCAGCCGCACCGAAAGCTATATCGCGCTCAAGGTCGAAGTGGCGAACTGGCGCTGGGCCGGCACGCCGTTCTACCTGCGCACCGGGAAATGCCTGCGTGACCGGGTGAGCGAGATCGCGGTCTATTTCCGCGACCCGCCGCACAACATCTTCGAAGGCTCCGGCCCGGTGCACGGCAACGTGCTGGTGATCCGCCTGCAGCCCGACGAGGGCATCACGCTGAAAACCACCATCAAGGACCCCGGCCCTGGCGGCATGCGCCTCACAGGCGCCAACCTGGACATGACCTTCGCCGATGAGCTGCCGGAGTCGGGCCGCCCGCAGGACGCCTATGAACGGCTGATCATGGATGTGATCCGCGGCAACCAGACCCTGTTCATGCGCGGCGACGAGGTCGAGGCCGCCTGGGCCTGGGCCGACCCGATCATCGCCGGCTGGGAAGACACCGGAGAAGCCCCGCAGCCCTATGACAGCGGCAGCGCCGGCCCTGACGACTCACTCCTGCTGATCCACCGCGACGGCCGCCGCTGGCGCAGTATCGGAGCCTAAGACAGCCGCCCTCCCCCTTGCCCCCTCAGTTTGCTACAAAGGCACCCCATGAGCTTGAATTCCACACTGGCCGCCGTCACCGACCGCATCATCGCCCGCAGCGAGACCACCCGCGCGGCCTATCTGGAACGGATGCGCGCGGCCAGCGGCAAAGGGCCTGCGCGGGCGCATCTGTCCTGCTCCGGCCAGGCCCATGCCTATGCGGCCACCGGGCCGGACCAGCAGACACTGGCCGCAGGCAGCCAGGGCCACCTCGGCATAGTCACTGCCTATAACGACATGCTGTCGGCGCATCAGCCGTTTGAAACCTACCCTGCGCTGATCCGCGATGCGGTCCGCAAGGCCGGCGGCACCGCGCAGGTGGCGGGCGGCGTGCCCGCGATGTGCGACGGGGTCACCCAGGGCGAGGCCGGCATGGAGCTGAGCCTGTTTTCCCGCGATACCATCGCCATGGCCACGGGCGTCGCGATGAGCCACAACGTCTTTGACGCCGCCGTCTACCTTGGCGTCTGCGACAAGATCGTGCCTGGACTGGTGATCGGGGCGCAGGCCTTTGGCCATATCCCGGCAGTGTTCCTGCCGGCAGGCCCGATGACTAGCGGCCTTGCCAATGACGAAAAGGCCCATATCCGCCAGAAATTCGCTGCTGGCGAGATCAGCCGCGAGGAACTGCTGAAGGCCGAGATGGCCGCCTACCACGGCCCTGGCACCTGCACCTTTTACGGCACTGCCAACACCAACCAGATGCTGATGGAGTTCATGGGGCTGCACCTGCCCGGGTCCTCCTTCGTGAACCCCGGCACCCCCCTGCGCGAGGCGCTGACGGTGGAGGGCGCCAAGCGCGCCCTGTCGCTCAGCGCGCTGGGAAACAACTACACGCCGGTCTGCGACGTGCTGGACGAAAAGGCTTATGCCAACGGCATTGCCGGCCTGATGGCCACCGGCGGCTCGACCAACCTGCTGATCCACCTGATCGCAATGGCGCGGGCGGGCGGCATCCTGCTGGACTGGCAAGACTTTGCTGATCTCTCCGACGTGGTGCCGCTCCTGGCCCGGGTCTATCCCAACGGGCTGGCCGACGTGAACCATTTCCACGCGGCCGGCGGCCTCGGCTACATGATCGGTGAACTGCTGAAAACCGGCCTCCTGCACCCCGACACAAGGACCGTGACGGGCGAAGGGCTGGAGCATTACACGCAGGAACCCTTCCTGTCGGAGGACGGCCTCACCTTCCGCCCCGGCCCGGGGCAAAGCCTGAATGACGCGGTGCTGCGCCCGGCGGACGCGCCGTTCCAGAAGACCGGCGGCCTGAAGCGGCTGACCGGCAACCTGGGCACCGCCGTGATCAAGGTCTCGGCAGTGGCGAAAGAACACCACATAGTCGAAGCTCCTGCCCGCGTCTTCCACGACCAGGAGGAGGCCAAGGCCGCCTTCAAGGCGGGCGAGCTGACCGGCGACGTGATCGTGGTGGTGCGCTTCCAGGGCCCCAAGGCCAACGGCATGCCCGAACTGCACAGCCTCACCCCCTTCCTCGGCATCATGCAGGGCCGCGGCCAGAAGGTGGCGCTGGTCACCGACGGACGGATGTCTGGCGCATCCGGCAAAGTGCCCGCCGCGATCCACGTGGTGCCAGAGGCCCTGGATGGCGGGCCGATCTCCCGGATCCAGAACGGCGACCTGGTGCGGCTGGATGCGGTGAAAGGCACGCTGGAAGTCCTCACCGAAGGCGCGCTGGAGCGCGAGCCCGCCACCGCCGACCTCAGCGCCTATCAGCACGGCACCGGCCGCGAGCTGTTTTCCCTGTTCCGCCGCTCGGTTGCTTCGGCCGACGAAGGCGCCAGCGTTTTTGGAGTGTAACTCATGCGGATAACCCCTCAGGACGCCAGCCTGCGCACCTGCGAGATTTGCGCCCTGGCACCGGTGATGCCGGTGCTGGTAGTGGAGGACGCGGCCCACGCCCGCCCCTTGGCCGAGGCACTGGTTGCGGGCGGCCTGCCTGCACTGGAAGTCACCCTGCGCACCGGCGCCGCGCTGGACGTGATCCGCGAGATGGCGCAGGTGAAGGGCGGTGTGGTGGGGGCCGGGACGCTGATCACCCCCAAGGACGCCGAAGCCGCCAAGGAGGCCGGCGCCCGGTTCGGCGTCTCGCCCGGCGCCACGGATTACCTGCTGGACGCCTGCGAATCCATCGGCCTGCCGCTCTTGCCCGGCGCCGCCACCGCGACCGAGGCGATGCGCCTGCTGGCCCGCGGCTATGGCATGCTCAAGTTCTTTCCGGCTGAGGCCTCCGGCGGCGCCCCGGCGCTGAAAGCCATTGGCGCGCCGCTGCCGCAGATATCCTTCTGCCCGACCGGCGGCATCAGCCCCGCCAATGCCGAAACCTACCTGAGCCTGCCCAACGTGGTCTGCGCCGGCGGCAGCTGGGTGGCCCCCGCCGACCTGGTCAAGGCCGGCAACTGGAGCACCATCGAAGCGCTGGCGCGCGACGCCAGCCAGCTCGGCAAAGGTTAAGCTACCGCAAAATCATCCTGGTATTTCCGCTCGCCAGGGCGGATTTGCTCCGGCACGCGAAACCGAAACCGCCGCCGCCCTCACGGCGAATTGCAGGCAAGCCCTTAGATCCTCCGGGGTAATTTCGCCTGACGCCGCGGCCCTCAGCAGGCCCCGCTCTTGCGCCTTGGCCAGAAAGCCCGCATTGAAGGTATCCCCTGCGCCGACCGTATCAGCGACCGCGACGGGCACGGCATCTGCCGTCACAATCCGTCCGTCCGGCAGATGGGCCTCAGCCCCCCGTGCGCCGAGGGTCAGCAGCACCAATTTGGGCCCAGCGGCGAACAGGCTGCGCAGTTTCGCGCCCGTGTCCCCGCGGGGACAAAGCCAGGAAAGGTCCTCTTCAGAGACCTTCACGATATCCGCCAGCGCGACAAATTTCTCCAGCCGCACGCGATAAGCCGCCTCATCCTTGGCAAATCCGGCGCGCACATTCGGGTCCAGCATCACGGGCCGGCGGCCTGCTTCGCGCTGCGCCAGAGCCAAGTAAGCCTCCGCCGCTGGCGGGTTGCACAGGCTGATGCCGCCAAGCAGCAGCGCTTCCACGCTGTCCGGCACCTCCGGCAGGTCCTCCGGCGTGAGTGAGGACCCGGCGGAACCAGTATCATAGAAACTGTAGCTGGCGTCCCCATCCGTCAGATGGACAAAGGCCAGGGTGCAGGGCCGCGGGCTGGTCACCGCAAGGGAGGTTTCCACCCCGGCCTCCACCAGCCTTGCTGCCAACTGCTGCCCGAACACATCCGAGGACAGTCCGGTGAACAGCCCCGCACGCACCCCGAGCCGCCCCAGCGCCAGCGCGGTGTTGAACGACGCGCCGCCGCCATGCGGGACATATGCCGCCTGCCCCGCAGCGGTCTTGCCGGGGATCATATCGATCAGCGCCTCGCCGCAGCAGAGGATCATGGCGTAGCCCCGCCGCTGCCGGAACCGAGCGCGTTCTGATAAGCAAACAGCGCGGGCAGCCCGCCGGTGTGCAGCAGCAGCACTTTCTGCCCCTTGCGAATGGTGCCCTCCTCCAGCAGACCAAGCAGCCCGGCAAAAGTCTTGGCGGAGTAGACCGGGTCCAGCAGGATCCCCTCCGCGGCGGCCATGCGCTGCAAAGCTATGCGTGTCGCGGGTCCTGCGCGGCCATAGCCGGGCGCCAAGGCACCGTCCCAGGTAAGGATGTCACCGCCGGGAAATGGCTGCGGGATGTTCATCAATCCGGCCAGCTCTGCGGTCACCTGCTCCAGCCGCGCTTTCTGTGCTTGCGCATCGCGGCGCACGCAGATGCCAAAGACCGGCGCGGTGATGCCGGCCAGCCGCACACCGGTCAGGAACCCGCCATGGGTGGCCCCGCTGCCCGAAGGCACCACGGCAGCATCAAAGCCGCCGATCTGCGCCGCCAGCTCCGCTCCGCCCTTCACATAGCCCAGCGCGCCCAGCGGCGGATGGCCGAGGCCCAGCGGGATGATGTAGGGGCTGCGGCCTGCCGCGCGCAGCTCTTCTGCCCGCGCTTCCAATGCGGCATCGGCGCCGGCTTCATCCTCCCCCTCCGGGTAACTCATGCTCTCTGCGCCCAGTATATCCGACAGAAAGACATTGCCCGAGCTGTAGTAAAGCGGGTCCATGCCCGGCACCCGCTCCTCGCGCTGCAGTATCGCCTGCATCCCGTATTTCGAAGCCGCGGCGGCGGCAGTGCGGGCAAAGTTCGACTGCACCGCGCCGGTGATCAGGATGGTGTCCGCCCCGGCCGCCAGTGCCGCGCCGATGTAGAACTCCAGCTGCCGGGTCTTATTGCCGCCAAAGCTGAGGCCGGTCAGGTCGTCGCGCTTGATCCAAAAGTCCAGTCCCAGCTCCTCCGACAGTCGGTCCAGCCGCTCCAGCGGTGTTGGCTGGGACAGCAGCTTGGCGCGCGGGAACGCGGAAAGGAGCGTGTCGGTCCGGGGCATTGCGGTCTCTTTCCTTCTGATCGGGCAGCGGCGCCAGCCTGACTGGGCCGCACCACGTTGCAGCAGTATGTGCAACCGGGCAAGGCCCCCAAGGCCAGCGGTTGCTTTTCAGGCGCTGCGCCCCCATGTCCCTGCGAAGCACCGGAAATCCAAGGATACGCGCCATGACAGAGACCGCCCACAGCCCCGCCCTGCGGGTCGATATCATCTCCGACGTGGTCTGCCCCTGGTGCGCCGTGGGCTACAACCAGCTGGCCTTTGCCGCCCGCCGCGCCGGGGTGGCTCTGGACATCCACTGGCAGCCGTTTGAGCTGAACCCGGACATGGCGCCCGAAGGCGAAGACCTGCGCGAGCATCTGGCCGCGAAATACGGCAGCACGGCAGAGCAGTCGGCCCAAGTGCGCGCGCAGCTGACGGGACTGGGCGAGGCGCTGGGCTTCACCTTCCGCTTCTTTGACGGGATGCGGATCTACAACACCTTTCAGGCGCATCAGCTGATCGAATGGGCGGAAGAGCACGGCAAGGGCCACGAGATGAAACAGGCGCTGCTGAGCGCGTATTTCACTGATGGCAAGGATGTATCCGATCCGGAGGTGCTGGTGGAAACCGCCGAAAGCCTCGGCCTGGACGGCGCCGGTGCGCGTGCGGCCCTGGAGAGCGGCAGACACGCGGAGAACGTGCGCCAGCGCGAGGCGTTCTGGATGCAGCAAGGCATCCGCGGCGTGCCCGCGATGGTATTTAATGGCCGCCACCTGGTGACCGGCGCGCAAGGGGTGGAGAACTACGCCAGCATCCTGGAGCAGTTGGGTCTGACAGCAAAAGCGTTTTGACTGCCGGGATTTCGAAAAACGTTTAGGTGCAGATCAGTACGCTGAGCGTTCGCCCGGGCGGGTGCGGAACGCGCCCGCCGTGGGGCGGGCGGACGCGTGCCTGCCGCTGGCGCGACAGGCGAGATGATACTGACCAGTCTGGTCTACCCTTGAGACAAGCACTGGGTGATCGCGGTTTCCAGCTTGTCCACCACTTCGGTGATCTGTTCATCGGTGATGATGAAGGGCGGCGCCAGCAGGATGTGGTCGCCGTTCTGGCCGTCGCGGGTGCCCGACATCGGGTAGCAGATCAGCCCGGCCTGAAAGGCTGCCTTCTTGATCCGCCCGGCAAGCCCCAGCGCCGGATCAAACGGTTCCTTGGTGTCCCGGTCGGCGACCAGCTCCACCCCGCGGAACAGCCCGCGGCCGCGGATGTCGCCCACGTTGGGATGCTGGCCGAAACGGTCCTCGAGCGCCGTCTGCAGCTTCTCTCCCATTTCCGCGCAGCGCTGCACCAGGCCGCGCTCCAGCATCGCCTTGACCACGGCAAGGCCCGCAGCGGTGGCCACCGGGTGGCCGATATAGGTGTGGCCATGCTGGAAGAAGCCGGACCCATGCTCGATCGCCTCATAGATCTGCCGGGTGCAAAGCATTGCGCCGATTGGCTGGTAGCCGGCGCCCAAGCCCTTGGCGATGCAGAGGATATCGGGCGCCACGCCGTCCGCCTCGCAGGCAAACAGATGCCCGGTGCGGCCCATGCCGCACATCACCTCGTCCAGGATCAGCAGCACGCCGTATTGGTCGCAGATCTCGCGGATGCGCTTGAAATAACCCTCAACCGCCGGCACCGCGCCAGAGGTGGCGCCGACCACAGGCTCCGCCATAAAGGCCATCACGGTCTCGGGGCCGAGGCGGAGGATTTCCGCCTCCAGCTCATTCGCCACCCGCTGGCCATAGTCGTAGCTGCTCTCCCCCTCTGCCCGGCCCACATACTCATAGCAGGGCGAGATATGGGAGATGTCGATCAGCAGCGGTGCGAACTGGGTGCGGCGCCACTCGTTGCCGCCTGCCGCCAGCGCGCCAAGGGTGTTGCCGTGGTAGCTCTGCTTGCGGGCGATGATATGGCGGCGCTGCGGCTCTCCGCGCTCCAGGTGGTACTGGCGGGCGAGCTTGATCGCGGCCTCGGTGGCCTCCGACCCGCCGGAGACGAAATAGACCCGGTCGATGTCGCCCGGCGCGTTGGCCACCAGCAGGTCCGCCAGTTCCTCCGCCGGTTCCGAGGTGAGAAAGCCGGTATGGGCAAAGGCCAGCTTGCCGACCTGCTCCTGCACCGCCTTGATCACATCGGCGTCGGAATGGCCCAGGCAGGAGACTGCCGCGCCGCCGGAACCGTCGAAATAGCGCTTGCCGTCCGCGTCGATCAGATAGCAGCCGTCACCGGCAACAGCGGTGGGCAGGCTGGCTTTGGTGTGGCGGGGAAAGACATGGCTCATGATCAGCACTCCTTGAGGGTATGGCCCTGGGCCGCAGCGGCCTGAACGAGGGCGGCAACCGAGGCCGCATTATCTGCCAGCAGCCCGCCCTGTGGTGTTTCGATGTTATTCTCAAATCCGATTCGCGCATCCCCTCCGGCGGCAACCGCCGCCAGCAGGCAGGCCTGCTCATACCGGCCAAAGGCGCAGACGGTCCAGTTGAGGCGCAGATCCGCTGCGGCGTCCTGGAAGACGGCGAGCCCTTCGGGCCGTGCCAGAACCGGCGGGTTGTATTTACCCAGAACAAAGATCGCATCGCGCATGCCATCTGGAACGGTGCCGTCCTGATACCAGACGCGCAGCTGGGAAATGCAGTCCGGACCATAGAGGATGTGCTGCACCTGAGTGCCTGCTTCGGCGCACAGGGCATAGGCGCGCGCGGCCAGCCCCGCATCCCGCGCCATTTCCCGCACCGAGACAGAGGCCGCCGCCGGTCGCAGCGCCTCCAGACAGGCAAACTGGGCTGCCACATCGTAGAGGCCCGCGCTTTCCGTGGTGATCTGCACCGCCATCGCCGGAGCGCTTTCCCGCACCGCATCAAGGGCTTCACGGTAGCGGCCCGCATCCAGCGAATGCCGCCCCTCATCATCGCGCACATGCAGGTGCAGCGCATGGGCCCCTGCCGCAAAACAGGCCGCTGCGGTCTCCGCCGTTTGCTGCGGCGTGACCGGCAGCTGCGGATGATCCCCGCGTCCCCGCCGGGCCCCGTTGGGCGCCACCATCAAACTGTATTCCGCCACCGGTTTCCTCCTTTGCCGACTGACCCGCAGCGACTCGCGTCCGGGCTGCCCGCAGCTTGACCAGCAGCACAGAAGCTCTCAAGGCGGGAATATCAGAACATTTGTTTTCTTACCCGCACCGGCGGGCCGCTGGCCCATGACGTCAACCGGCCGCCTCTGGACCTAAGCAAGCACATGCTCTGGCCCTAACGAATTCCGCGAAACTGACGTTTCTGGTACATAATACGCCTTAAAGCCCGTGTAGGGTGCCGGGCAGCCCGATTCACTTCCAATGCCGAAAGGACATGTCATGGACGGCACGTTCAACGAAAACGATCTCTCCCGCGTGGTGGAGGCCGACAAGGCCCACATGTGGCACCACCTGTTCCAGCACAAGGCGCTGGAAAGCGCCGACCCGCGCATCATTGTCGAGGGCAAGGGCATGCGCGTCTGGGATCAGAACGGCAAGGAGTTCCTGGATGCGGTTTCCGGCGGCGTCTGGACCGTCAACGTTGGCTATGGCCGCGAAAGCGTCTGCAAGGCCGTCTACGACCAGCTGATGAAGGTCTGCTATTTCGCCAACTCCGCGGGCTCCATTCCCGGCGCGCTGTTTGCCGAAAAGCTGATCGAGAAGATGCCGGGCATGACCCGCGTTTACTACACCAACTCCGGATCGGAGGCCAACGAGAAGGCCTTCAAGATGATCCGCCAGATCGCCCACAAGAAATACGGCGGCAAGAAAACCAAGATCCTGTACCGCGACCGTGACTATCACGGCTCCACCCTGGCGACCATGTCGGCGGGCGGCCAGGACGAGCGCAACGCGCAGTACGGTCCCTTCGCGCCGGACTTTGTCCGCGTGCCGCACTGCATGGAGTACCGCAAGCATGAGCTGGGCCTGGAGCACCTGTCCGGCCGCGAGTTCGGTATTGCCGCTGCGGACGCCATTGAAGAAGTCATCCTGCGTGAAGGCCCGGAAACCGTCGGCGCGCTGTGCCTGGAGCCGGTGACCGCCGGCGGCGGTGTCATTGAGGCCCCCGAGGGTTACTGGGAGCGTGTGCAGGAGATCTGCAAGAAGCACGACGTGCTGCTGCACATCGACGAAGTGGTCTGCGGCGTCGGGCGCACCGGCAAATGGTTCGGCTACCAGCAGTACGGCATCAAGCCCGATTTCGTGACCATGGCCAAGGGCGTGGCCTCCGGCTATGCGGCAATTGCCTGCATGGTGACCACCGAGGAAGTCTTTGAGATGTTCAAAGACGACGCGGGCGATCCGATGAACTACTTCCGCGACATCTCCACCTTCGGAGGCTGCACCGCGGGCCCCGCGGCGGCGCTGGAAAACATGCGCATCATCGAGGACGAGAACCTGCTGGAAAACACCGTGGCCATGGGTGAGCGGATGCTGAACAACCTGCGCGCGCTGCAGGAGAAGCACGCCGTGATCGGCGATGTGCGCGGCAAGGGCCTGTTCCTGGGCGCCGAGCTGGTTCAGGACCGCGAAACCAAAGAGCCGGTGGACGAGAAGCTGGCGCAGCAGGTGGTCGCGGAATGCGGCGCGCAGGGCGTGATCATCGGCGTCACCAACCGCTCGCTGCCGGGCCGCAACAACACCCTGTGCTTCAGCCCGGCGCTGATCGCCACCGCAGACGACATCGACGCGATCTGCGATGCGGTCGACAAGGCCCTGACCAAAGTTTTCGGCTGACACCTCTCCCTGTTGGACGAACAAACTGCGCCCCGGTAAATCCGGGGCGCTTTTTTGTTCGGGACACCGCGGCTTAGACCAGACGCACGGCAACCCCGCCGTCCACTGCCACGGGCGCCCCGGTCACAAAGCTGGCGCGGTCGGACAGCAAGAACAGCGCCGCCTGGGCAATTTCTTTCGGAGCGGCCATCCGTTTCATCGGGTGCAGCCCTGCGATAAAGCTGTGGGTTTCCGGATCATCGCCTGCCATTGCCGTCTTGGTCCCGCCCGGCAGCACGGCATTCACCCGGATGCCATCCGCTGCCAAATCCGAGGCGAGTGACTGGACCAGCCCGGCCAGCCCGGCCTTGGACGCGGCATAAGCCCCCATACCCGGCATCCCGCCGTTGCTGACTCCGACAAAGGATCCGGTGAAGACCAGCGATCCGCCGCCCCGCTCTTTCAGAGCCGGAACTTGCGCTTTGGCACAATAAAAGGCGCCGGTCAGGTTGGCGGCTATCACCGCGTTCCAATTGGCGGCTTCCATGTGCTCTACCGGCCCGGTCTCCCCCATCATACCCGCGTTGTTAAAGGCACCATCCAACCCGCCGAACTCTTCGGTGGCAAGCGCCGCCAGCGCCTGAGAATAGGCCTCGCTGGTGACATCGCCAGCCAGAAAGGCTGCATGGCCGCCGCTTTGATTTATCTGCCCCGCAAGGGTTTCCAGTTCAGCCTGCCGCCGGGCCCCCAGAACCACATTGGCTCCTTCTGCCGCAAACAGCAGCGCTGCGGCGGCGCCAATGCCACTGCTGGCCCCGGTTATGATCAGTGTCTTGTTCTGAAGTTCCATCGTCATAGCCTCCGTTGATTGGGTGGCTCTGACCTAAGCGCCGCGCGCGGCGCCGCTCGACCCGCTTCCTGCTCTTCCCGCCTGGGGCGGGTCCTTTACCGCAAGAAACGGGTCAAAGCGGGGAATTGGCGGCGGCCCGGGTCAAGGGGACCGTAAGCCCCGCCGGCAGGCGGCAGGCTTCGCCTGTTCGCGAGCGAAACGTTCCCCGAGAACATTTCCGGGAAGCCCGCTCATCCTTGGCGCGCCTTCCTCAAGACAAAGCGGATTTGGCATCTTAGGGGCAAGCTTGCCCCTAAGACCCTTCTCAGCAAAACGGACAGCGCCGCGCGTCAGCGCGGCGCTGGGCCCAACGGGAGCGGGGCAATCTTTGATTGCGTCGCGACGGGCGGGAGTGCCCCGTTCCGCCGCCACCTCTCAGATCAGCTGAAACAGGATGCCAGACAAGACCGCTCCGCTCACCCCAAGTCCCAGGTAGGCCGCGAAGACCTTGGGCTTGACCAGCGACCAGACCGCGGCCATGGCCGGGACCGAGCTGACCGCGCCTGCCACCATAAAGGCCATTGCGGCACCTGCGCTCATCCCCTGCTCCATCAGCCCCGCCAGCAGCGGCGGCGCGACATAGGAGTTCAGATAGGCAGGCATCCCGACAAGCGCCGCGGTCGCAATCGGCAGCACACCTTCGCCGCCCACCAGCCCGGCGATCACCCCAGCCGGAACATAATGGACCAGGAGCGATTCCAGCACATAGGCCAGCGCCAGCCATCTCAGCAGGAACAGACCGTTGGACACAAACTCTTCGCGGAACTTCACCCGGCGCTGTGCCTCGGTCCAGAACCGCCAGTTCGGCTTAGCGTCCGGCTTCGGCCCGCCGCAGCCGCAGCAGCCTGTGCTTTGCTGCTTGCGCAGCGGGTTAGCAAAAACCCCATGACCCCGCAGCAGCTTGATGGCAAAGCCGCCAAACAGTCCCAGCGCCACTGCCGCCACCGCCTTGCCAATGGCGAAGGGCCAGCCCAATGCGCCTGCGGTGATCAGCAGAGTCGGCGGGTCGATCAGCGGCGAGGACAGCCAGAACGCCATCACCGCCGACAGCGGCGCGCCCAGCGCCAGAAGGCCGGCAATGAACGGGATCACCTCGCAAGAGCAGAACGGCGCCAGCCCGCCGAACAGCGCCGCCAGCAGGATCATCCGCGTCTCGCGCCCCTCAAAGGCACGCGCCACCATCGCCTCCGCCCCCGTCGCTTTCAGATAGGCCAGCAGCAGCACCGCAAACAATATGTATCGCGCGGTGCTGCCCAGCGCTGCCAGGGTGAACTCCACGACCGAGCGGAAGTTGCCCGGATCAAGGATGGCTGCGCCTGCCAGCAGCGCAAGGCTCAGCGCCCAAGGCGTCTTCAGCCAGTTGCCCAGTGATTTTGCCTTACCGGGGTTTTGTGTCAGTTCAGCCATCGTTTGCCGCCTTTTTGCCTGCATCTGCGCAGCATTCGCTGAGAATGAAACCGGCCAATGCCTCCAGCCGGGAGAATTCGGCGCGGCTGATAGTCGACCGCCCCACGCGCTCCTGCGCCACCACACCGGCTCCGGTAAGGAATTTCAGATGATGCGCCAAGGTCGAAGGCGCAATGCCGGTGCGCTCCTGGATGTCCCCGACCGTCAGCCCGGCCTCGCCCGCCCGGATCAGGCAGCGCAACACCTGCAGCCGCGCCTCCGATCCCATCGCGGCAAAACCCTGTGCGGCTTCTTCCCATTGCATGATGTCAGCTCCGATTGATTCGACTAAACTAGTTTTATGGTTTTATTGATCGGTATTCAAGAGCGCTGCATATTATCCGTAACACGACCTGCCGGCCGAGAATTGCAGATCAGATTGCGAAGCCACAGCAAGGCGCAGATTTCCCTAAACTGGCCCTAAGTCCAGATTGCACCGCGTTTAAGTCCACCCTAAGGTGGCGCGCATGGCCATCTCCGTTGACACATTCTTCCTCAACCCGGACGCCCAGGGCACCCTGCAGGCGCAGATCCAGGAAATGATTGCCGAGGGCATTCTGTCCGGCCGGTTCCGGGTCGGGGAGAAGCTGCCGTCCTCGCGCAAGCTGGCGGCGCATCTTGGCATCAGCCGGATCACTGTGACGCTGGCCTATACCGAGCTTCTGGCCAACGATTACCTCACTTCACGCGGGCGCTCGGGGTATTTCGTGTCGGAAAACGCCCCGGTGCCACCCTCCTATACGCCGCAACAGAAGGCCGGCGATGCGATGGACTGGGACAAGGTGCTGGCGCGCAGCTTTTCCGGCGGCGACACGCCGCGCAAACCCCAGGACTGGCGCGACTACCGCTATCCGTTCATCTACGGGCAGGCGGACGCGTCGCTGTTCGACCACGCCAACTGGCGGCTGTGCGCGCTCAGGGCGCTGGGGCAAAAGGATTTCGCGGCGCTGGCAAACGACTACTTTGATCAGGATGACCCGCTGCTGATCGAGTACATCGCCCGCCACACGCTGCCGCGGCGCGGGATCACCGCGCGGCCGGAAGAAATCCTGATCACGCTGGGTGCCCAGAACGCGCTGTGGATCACATGCCAGCTGCTGCTGAACCGCAACCGCCAGGCCACGGTAGAGGACCCGGCCTATTACACCCTGCGCGACCAGGTGGTGCAAACCCGCTGCCATGTGGACTGTATTCCGGTGGACGAAGGCGGGCTGCCGCCGGAGGAGATCCCGGACGGCACCGATGTGATCTTCTGCACTCCCAGCCACCAGAGTCCGACCACCTTCACCATGCCGATGGAGCGGCGCAAGGAGCTGCTGCGGCGGGCCGGCGATATCGACGCGGTGATTGTCGAGGATGACTACGAGTTCGAGATGTCGTTCCTCGGCGCCCCCTCGCCATCGCTGAAATCGCTCGATACCGAGGGGCGTGTGATCTATGCAGGCAGCTTCTCCAAGTCGCTGTTTCCGGGTCTGCGTCTGGGGTATCTGGTTGGATCGGAGCCGTTTATCCGTCAGGCAAGGGCGTTGCGCGCCAGCGTGCTGCGGCATCCGCCGGGCCATGTCCAGCGCACGGTCGCCTATTTCCTGTCGCTGGGACACTACGATGCGCAGATCCGCCGTACTGCAAAAGTGCTGCATGACCGGCGCGCGGTCATCGAGGACGCCATCCGCAAGCACGGGCTGGAGATTGCAGGCGTCGGCGGTTACGGCGGCTCCGCCCTGTGGATGCGCGCACCCGACGGGGTGGACACTTCGGCCGTGGCGGAGCGGCTGAAAGAGAAAAGCGTGATCATCGAACCCGGCGCGCCGTTCTTTGCCGCCGGGAACCGCAAGCAAAACCACTACCGGCTTGGTTACTCCTCGATCCCCGCCACCCGGATCGAACCCGGTCTCGCCCTGCTTGCCCAGGCGCTGAAGCAAGGCTGAACCCCGCATTTCGGGAAAATCGCGAAAAAATGATACTCTCAGTATCATTTTTTAAACGCCATTGGGAATAGCCTCCCCATCGGGTGACTGGCTGAACTATATTGGAAAATACCGGTTCACTGGCTCTATGGGCGGGCATTTGGACCTATCCCACCGGGTCAACTGGCCCTAACCCGGCCCTGCCCCGCCCCCTAAACCAGAGTCAATTCCGGCCTCCGCGCCCGGAGGAATTTCGCGTCTCACTCAGGAGAACCCCGCCATGAAAATGACCACCGAAGAAGCCTTTGTCAAAACGCTGCAGATGCATGGCATCCAGCACGCGTTCGGCATCATCGGCTCCGCAATGATGCCGATTTCGGACATCTTCCCTGCCGCAGGCATCACCTTCTGGGACTGCGCCCACGAAGGCTCCGGCGGCATGATGGCGGACGGCTATACCCGCGCCACCGGCAAGATGTCGATGATGATCGCCCAGAACGGCCCCGGCATCACCAACTTCGTCACCGCCGTCAAAACCGCCTACTGGAACCACACCCCGCTGCTGCTGGTCACCCCGCAGGCGGCCAACAAGACCATCGGCCAGGGCGGCTTCCAGGAGATGGAGCAGATGCGCATGTTCGCCGACTGCGTCTGCTACCAGGAGGAAGTGCGCGACCCGACCCGCGTGGCGGAAGTGCTGAACCGGGTGATCATGAACGCCAAGCGCGCCTCGGCGCCGGCCCAGCTGAACATCCCGCGTGACATGTGGACCCAGGTGATCGACATCGAACTGCCCGCCATCGTCGAGTTCGAGCGCCCCTCCGGCGGCGA
Organism: Leisingera sp.; assembly: GCF_982940295.1. Lineage (NCBI taxonomy): Bacteria > Pseudomonadati > Pseudomonadota > Alphaproteobacteria > Rhodobacterales > Roseobacteraceae > Leisingera > Leisingera sp. The sequence goes on along the minus strand of NZ_CEYXRG010000005.1, from coordinate 46,377 downwards.
GACCGCCGTGGCCGAAGCGGCGAAACTGCTCTCTGAGGCGAAGAACCCGGTGATCCTGAACGGTGCCGGCGTCGTCCTGTCCAAGGGCGGCATCGAAGCGTCCAAGGATCTGGCCGAGCGCCTGGATGCTCCGGTCTGCGTTGGCTACCAGCACAACGACGCCTTCCCCGGCTCGCACCCGCTGTTTGCAGGCCCGCTGGGCTACAACGGCTCCAAGGCCGGCATGGAGCTGATCAAGGACGCCGACGTGGTGCTGTGTCTTGGCACCCGCCTGAACCCGTTCTCCACCCTGCCCGGCTATGGCATGGAGTACTGGCCGGCCAACGCCAAGATCATCCAGGTTGACATCAACCCGGACCGTATCGGCCTGACCAAGAAAGTCTCCGTCGGCATCATCGGCGACGCCGCCAAGGTGGCGCAGGGCATCCTGGCACAGCTGTCTGACACCGCAGGCGACGAGGGCCGTGCCGAGCGCAAGAACCGTATCGCGGAAACCAAATCCCGCTGGGCCCAGCAGCTGACCGAGATGACCCACGAGGACGACGATCCGGGCACCACCTGGAACGAGCGCGCCCGTGCCGACAAGCCGGACTGGATGAGCCCCCGCATGGCGTGGCGCGCAATCCAGGCTGCCCTGCCGAAAGAGGCGATCATCTCCTCTGACATCGGCAACAACTGCGCCATCGGCAACGCCTACCCCTCGTTCGAGGAAGGCCGCAAATACCTGGCTCCTGGCCTGTTCGGCCCCTGCGGCTACGGCCTGCCGGCGGTTGTCGGCGCCAAGATCGGCAACCCGGACACTCCGGTTGTCGGCTTCTCCGGCGACGGTGCCTTTGGCATCGCGGTGAACGAGCTGACCGCCATCGGCCGCGGCGAGTGGCCCGCCGTGACCCAGATCGTCTTCCGCAACTACCAGTGGGGCGCGGAAAAGCGGAACTCCACCCTGTGGTTCGATGACAACTTCGTCGGCACAGAGCTGGACCAGCAGGTCTCCTATGCCGGCATCGCTCAGGCCTGCGGCCTGAAAGGCGTGGTCGCCCGCACCATGGACGAGCTGACCTCGGCGCTGGCCCAGGCCATCGAAGACCAGAAGAACGGCACCACCACCCTGATCGAAGCGATGATCAACCAGGAGCTGGGTGAGCCGTTCCGCCGTGACGCCATGAAGAAGCCGGTCCGCGTGGCAGGCATCGACAAGGCGGACATGCGCGAACAGCAGGTCTGACGCCCGTGCCCCTGCCCTTTGACCTCTCAATGGGCCAGGGGGCCTATCTGGCCGCCGCGTTGTTCGCGGCGGCCCTGATCCGGGGCTTTTCCGGCTTCGGGTTCTCCGCGATCTTCATCATCCTGGCGGCGCTGACCACCAATCCGCTGCCGCTGATCCCGGTGGTGTTTTCCTGCGAAATCGCCATGACCGCCCTTCAGGCCAGGGGGATCCGCCCGCATATCGACTGGCACCGGGCCATAGCCCTGCTGGGCGGGGCTGCCATCGCCACCGTTCCCGCCATCGCGATCATGGCGCGTCTGGGCGAACAGGAAGCGCGGCTGGCGATCTCCAGCCTGATCCTGGTGCTAAGCCTGGTGCTGCTGAGCGGCTGGCAGCTGGCGCGCCCGGTGGGGCGCAACGGCAATGTGGGTGTGGGCGCCATTGCAGGCATTGCCAACAGTGCCGGCGTTGGCGGCCTGCCGGTGGCGGCCTTTCTGACCGCGCAGCCGGTGCCGCCCGCGGTGTTCCGCGCCACCATGATCGTGTTCCTGACCGGCATCGACGTGATGGCGCTGCCGGTTATGGCCGCAAACGGGCTGGTTGGGCCGGAAACCCTGACCGGCATCCTGCTGGCCTTTCCCATTCTGGGTCTCGGCATCTGGGCCGGGTCTCATGGCTTCCAGGCGGTCTCCCAAAGGCTGTTCCGCCGCGCGGTGGTGCTGATGCTGACCGCGCTGTCACTGATCAATATCGCTCGGCTGGCGCTCTGACCGCCCGCCCTGCCCCGAAACCGCTGTTACAGGACGCACGCCCGTGACCCAGACCTCGTCCCCGCTCGAACTGCTGCAGGCTGAAGCCCCCGCATCACGTCCCGTCGTCGTGCTGAGCGAAGGCACCGATCCCCGCGTCGTTGCGGGTGCCCTGGCGGCGCATCGGGCCGGTATCGCCGATGTGATCCTGGTCGGTCCGCAGGCTGAGGTAGAGGCTGCCCTGCAGGCCGAAGGCGCCCGCGCCGGCAAGGGCGTGGCGATCCATGACCCGGCAACCTCGGAGCTGACTGAGGCCTTCGCGGCCGAGTATTTTGAGCTTCGCAAACACAAGGGCGTTGATGCGGCCAAGGCCCGCGCCGCCGCCGAAACCCCGCTGGTCTATGCTGCCATGCTCGTGCGAATGGGCCATGCTGCCGGCACCGTCGGCGGTGCTGTTCATACCACCGGAGACGTGGTGCGCAGCGCCATTCAGGTGATCGGTATGGCGCCGGATGCGGGCATGGTCTCATCCTTCTTCCTGATGTACCCGCCCGAAGGCGCGCCCGCGGGCGCCCGGGCCATGCTCTATTCCGATTGCGGGCTGGTCATTGACCCCAGCCCTGCCGAGATGGTCTCGATCGCCGCCGCCTCCGCTCAATCGGCCCGCGCCCTGCTGCGGGTGGACCCCAAGCTTGCATTCCTCAGCTTCTCCACCACCGGCAGCGCCAAGCACCCCGCGGTGGACAAGGTGACCGAGGCCCTGAGCCTGTTCCGGGAAGCGCATCCTGACCTGCCGGCAGATGGCGAACTGCAATTTGACGCAGCCTTTGTGCCCGCGGTTGGAGAGCGCAAGTCGCCCGGATCCAGCGTCGCGGGCCAGGCCAACGTGATGATCTTCCCGAACCTGGATGCAGGCAACATCGGCTACAAGATCACCCAGCGGCTGGGCGGTTATTCCGCCATCGGCCCGGTCCTGCAGGGGCTGGCCAAACCGGCCAACGACCTGTCCCGCGGCTGCAGCGCCGAGGATGTCACCCAGATTATCGCCGTCACCATTCTGCAGGCGAACCCGTAAATCTACCCTTCGGGCGCAGCACACTCTTGACCAGAGGCCAGAATGTGCACCCCATGGGTCAATCAGGAAAGTTTCCCGCCATGTCCGTTCTGGCACAGATAACATCTCTGCAATCGGGTGAATTGCAAAACAAACTCCGCCAGCTCCTGCCAGGGGTGGCGGTTTCGGCGCTTGTGGCCGTCACTGCGCAGTTCCTTGCGGAGCATTACGCAACACCGGCCATGCTGCTGGCGCTGCTGCTGGGGATTGCCGTCAGCTTCCTGGGAGAAGAGGGCAAGACAGTGCCCGGCATTGCCTTTTCCGCCCGCTCGCTGCTGCGGCTGGGGGTGGCGCTCCTGGGGGTGCGGGTGTCGATGGTGCTGATGATGGGGCTTGGCTGGGACCTGATCGCGCTGGTCGTTGGCGGCGTGATCGCCACCATCGCGTTCGGCCTCGCCGTGGCCCGGTTCTTTGGCCACAAGTGGCGCTTTGCCTTTCTGACCGCGGGCTCCGTGGCGATTTGCGGCGCGTCGGCTGCGATGGCGATCAGTGCCATCCTGCCCCGAGATGAGCGCTCCGAGGAGCGGCTGATCTTTACCGTGATGGGCGTCACTGTGCTGTCGACCGTGGCGATGATCGCCTATCCGATCCTGGTGAACCTGCTGGAGCTGAACTCGATCCAGGCCGGTGTGTTCCTGGGCGGCACCATCCATGACGTGGCACAGGTGGTCGGCGCGGGCTTTTCGATTTCCGAGCAGACGGGCGACACGGCCACCCTGGTCAAGCTGATGAGGGTGGCGATGCTCGCCCCCATCGTGCTCGCGGCTTCGCTGATGATCCGCTCCTTCGCTGAGCTGCCCAGCGACGGCAAGCGGCCGCCAATCCTGCCGGGCTTTGTGATCGCATTTCTGGTGCTGGCCGGGCTCAACTCCTTTGGGCTGATCCCGTCGGCCGTTACCGAATTCCTCAGCCAGGCCTCGCGCTGGCTGCTGCTCACCGCGATTGCCGCGGTGGGAATGAAAACAAATCTGAAACAGGTCCTGGCCGTAGGAGGCGCGGCCATTGCCCTGATCATCGTCGAAACTCTGTTCATTGCCGGGCTGATCCTGGCGGGGATTGAGCTGTTGACCTGATCGGGGAGACCAGAAGGGAGGCCAGATGACATTCCAGCAACCCCGGGTGGACACGTCCCCCCCTGTATCCGATGAGGTGCGGAAAACCACCTGCTACATGTGCGCCTGCCGTTGCGGCATTAACGTGCACATGAAGGATGGAAAGGTCGCCTATATCGAGGGCAACCGCGACCACCCGGTGAACAAGGGTGTCCTGTGCGCCAAGGGGTCTGCGGGGATCATGCAGGTGAATGCCCCCTCGCGGCTGCGCGCCCCGCTCAAGCGGGTGGGGCCGCGCGGATCCGGCGAGTTCCGGGAGATTTCCTGGGACGAGGCGATCAGCACCGCCGTCGGCTGGCTGAACGAGCTGCACGAAACCGCGCCGCAGAAACTGGCCTTCTTCACCGGGCGCGACCAGAGCCAGAGCTTCACCAGTTTCTGGGCCCAGAATTTCGGCACTCCGAATTACGCTGCGCACGGCGGCTTCTGCTCGGTTAACATGGCAACCGCCGGCATCTACACGATGGGCGGCGCGTTCTGGGAATTCGGCCAGCCCGACTGGGAGCACACCAAGCTGTTCATGCTGTTCGGCGTGGCCGAGGATCATGACTCCAACCCGATCAAGATGGGCATCGGCAAGATCAAGAAGCACGGCGCGCGGGTGATCGGCGTCAATCCGATCCGTTCCGGCTATAATGCGGTGGCGGATGACTGGGTCGGCATCACCCCGGGCACCGACGGGCTGTTCATCCTGTCGCTGATCCACGTGCTGATGAAGGCGGGGAAGATCGACCTCGACTACCTCAGCCGCTACACCAACGCGCCGGTGCTGATCAACGCCTCCGAAGGCCCGGACAAGGGCCTGTTCCTGCGCGACGGTGACGGCAAGATGCTGGTGATCGACCGCAACACCGGCGAGCTCACGCCCTTTGACCAGCCCGGCGTGCGCCCGGACCTGACCGCGGTTTACGAGAAGGACGGCGTCACCCACCGCCCGGTCTTCCACCTGATGGCAGAGCGGTATCTGTCGCCGGACTACGCGCCCGAGGCTATTGCCGGCAAATGCGGCATCCCCGCCAAGCGCATCCGCGCCATCGCCGGCGAACTGGCCCGCGTTGCCTTTGACGAGGCGTTTGAACTGGACGTCGAATGGACCGACTTCCGCGGCGAGAAACACAGCAAGATGACCGGCCGCCCGGTGTCGATGCACGCGATGCGCGGGGTGTCGGCGCACGCCAACGGCTTCCAGACCTGCCGCGCGCTGCATGTGCTGCAGATCCTTCTGGGCACCGTTGAGGTGCCCGGGGGCTTCCGCTTTAAACCGCCCTACCCCAAACCGGTTGAGGCCCACCCCACCCCGCACGGCGACCGCCGACCCGGCCGCCCGCTGGATGGCCCGCATCTGGGCTTCCCGCGCGGCCCCGAGGATCTGCTGCTGGACGAAAACGGCAAGCCCCAGCGTATCGACAAGGCGTTCACCTGGGAAAACCCGATGTCGGCGCACGGGCTGATGCACATGGTGATCTCCAACGCCCATGCGGGCGATCCGTACAAGATCGACACGCTGTTCATGTACATGGCCAACATGTCGTGGAACTCCTCGATGAACACCAAGGGCGTGATGGAGATGCTGAGCGCCCGCAACGACGACGGCGGCTACATGATCCCGCACATCATCTACTCCGACGCCTACTCGTCGGAGATGGTTGCCTATGCCGATCTGATCCTGCCTGACACCACCTATCTGGAACGCCACGATTGCATTTCGCTGCTGGACCGTCCGATCTGCGAGGCGGATGCGGCCGCCGATGCGATCCGCTGGCCTGTGATCGAGCCCGACCGGGACGTGCGCGGTTTCCAGTCGGTGCTGATCGAGCTGGCCAACCGGATGAGCCTGCCGGGCTTCACCAACGATGACGGCAGCCCCAAGTGGAAGGATTACGCCGACTACATCGTCAACCACGAGCGCAAGCCCGGCATCGGCCCGCTGGCAGGCTTCCGCGGGCAAAACGGCGACAAGGAAGGCCGTGGCGAGGTGAACCCGGACCAGCTGAACCGCTACATCGAAAACGGCGGCTTCTATGTGGCGCATATCCCGGAAGGCGCGGATTACTACAAACCCTGGAATGCCGCCTATCAGGACTGGGCGGTGGGCATGGGGCTGTTTGACAGCCCGCAGCCCTATCTGTTCCAGCTTTACGCCGAGCCGATGCGCAAGTTCCAGCTCGCTGCCGAAGGCCACGGCGAGCGGCAGCCGCCGGAGCACCTGCGCCAGCGGGTCAAGGACGTGATGGACCCATTGCCGATCTGGTACGAGACCGACCAGCAGGGCAACGAGGGCTTCACCGTTAACGCGCTGACCCAGCGGCCGATGGCAATGTACCACTCCTGGGGCACCCAGAACGCCTGGCTGCGCCAGCTGCATGGCCGCAATCCGCTATATGTGCCGACCAAGCTGATGCGGGAGCACGGGCTGCAGGACGGCGACTGGGCCAAGGTCACCTCACCGCACGGCGAGATCACCGTGCCGGTGATGGAGATGGCGGCGCTCAACGAAAACACCGTCTGGACCTGGAACGCCATCGGCAAGCGCAAGGGTGCCTGGGCGCTGGAAGAAGACGCGCCGGAGGCCACCAAGGGTTTCTTGCTCAACCATCTGATACACGAGCTGCTGCCGCCCAAGGGCGACGGTATGCGGTGGGCCAACTCTGACCCGATCACCGGCCAGGCGGCCTGGTTCGACCTGAAGGTCAAAATCGAAAAAGCCGCCGCCCCGGACAGCCTGCAGGAAAGCCAGCCAGCCTTCCCGGCGCAGAAGTCGCCGGTCGGCACCGGCCCTGAGGAACTGAAATGGAAGGTCGGCAAATGATGGGAGCAATTTTCTTCGAAGAAAATTGCCAAGAAAATTGGAATTTTCTTGGCTCCGCACTCTGCACTGGGGGTACGCAATGACTGAGCTTCCCGCCAAGACAGACCGCAAGATGGGCCTGGTCATCGACCTGGACACTTGCGTTGGCTGCCATGCTTGCGTGATCTCCTGCAAGGGCTGGAACACCGAAAATTACGGTGCGCCGCTGAGCGATCAGGACCCCTATGGCGGCGATCCCTCGGGCACGTTCCTGAACCGGGTCCATTCTTATGAGATCCAGCCGGAGCAGGGCCATGCCCAGCTGATCCACTTCCCCAAATCCTGCCTGCACTGCGAAGACGCGCCCTGCGTCACCGTCTGCCCCACCGGCGCCAGCTACAAGCGTGCTGAGGACGGCATCGTGCTGGTGAACGAGGATCACTGCATAGGCTGCGGCCTGTGCGCCTGGTCCTGCCCCTACGGCGCGCGGGAACTGGACTTGGCCGAAGGTGTGATGAAGAAATGCACGCTCTGCGTTGACCGGATCTATAACGAGAACCTGCCGGAGGTGGACCGCATCCCCTCCTGCGTGCGGACCTGCCCGGCGGGTGCCCGCCACTTCGGCGATCTGGGCGACCCGGACAGCGATGTCTCCAAACTGGTGGCAGAGCGCGGCGGCATGGATCTGATGCCGGAAATGGGCACCAAACCGGTCAACAAATATCTGCCGCCCCGGCCCAAGGACAGGATCGAGGATCAGATCGACATCCTCGCCCCGCTGCTGGCACCGGTTGCCGAAGAGCCGCAGGGGTTTCTGGGCTGGCTGGACAAGGCGCTCGACAAGCTTCCGGGCCAATCTTCGGGAGGAGCGAACTGATGCATCCTGCACCATCCGTCATATTGTTCACCACCCTCTCCGGCCTGGGTTTTGGCCTGCTGTTCTTTCTCGGCCTTGGCCAGCCCGCAGTGACCGGCGCGGTGGCCTTTGTATTCTACGCCATCGCCTACGCGCTGGCCGTGGGCGGGCTGCTGGCCTCTACCTTCCACCTGGGCCGCCCGGAGCGGGCCTGGCGGGCGCTCACCCAGTGGAGGACCAGCTGGCTGTCCCGCGAGGGCATTTGTGCTGTTGCGGCGCTGATTGTCATGGGCCTATACGCGCTCGGCGCGGTCTTCCTGAACAGCCATTGGACACCTCTCGGCTGGATCGGTGCAGGCCTGAGCCTCGCCACCGTCTTCACCACCTCGATGATCTACACCCAGCTCAAGACCATCCCACGGTGGAACATGGAGCTGACACCCGCGGTGTTCCTCTCCTTCAGCCTGGCGGGCGGTGCGCTGCTGGCCGGGGCAGAAGGCTTGGCACCCTGGCTGCTGGCCATCGCAGGCGCGGTGCAGCTGGCCTACTGGGCCAAGGGCGACCGGGCGCTGGAAAACTCCGGAACCAATCTCGGCACGGCCACCGGCCTGGGGGACCGCGGCGCGGTGCGGGCCTTTGAGCCGCCGCATACCGGTTCCAACTACCTCTTGCGCGAGTTTGTGCATGTGGTGGGCCGCAAGCACGCGCAGAAGCTGCGGATCATTGCTTTTGCCCTCGGCTTTGCGCTGCCGCTGCTGCTGATCCTGACGCCGGTCCAGGGTTTTGCGGTCAAACATCTGTTTGCAGCCCTTGCAGTGCTCTCCCACCTCGCAGGCGTTGCGGTCTCGCGCTGGCTGTTCTTTGCCCAGGCCGAACATGTGGTCGGCCTCTACTACGGCAAACGCTGACACGATCCGGGGCGCCAGTCTCAGGTGCCCCGGAACTTTTTTCAGCATTTTTTCAGGCAGCATGTCACAAACCGCCCCGCTGCCTCGTCCTGTTCCTGAAGCCATCAGAAAGGAACAGATTGATGACCCCGCGCCTCGACACTTTCGCCGTCGCCCCCGACCTGTTTAAACCGATGCTGGAGCAGGAAAACCTGTTCAAGGACAGCGGCCTGGAGCACAGCCTGGTGGAGCTGGTGAAACTGCGCGCCTCGCAGATCAACGGCTGCGCTTTCTGCATCCACATGCACAGCCACGACCTGCGCGCCCATGGCGAAAGCGAAGACCGGATGCAGCTCTTGAACGCGTGGCGCGAGTCCAGCCTCTACTCGGGCCGCGAACGCGCCGCCCTGGCCTGGACTGAGGCGCTCACCCGGGTGGAAACCAGCGGTGCACCGGACGCGGATTACGAGGCTGTAGCGCAGCTGTTCTCCCCGCGAGAGCAGGTGGTTCTGACGCTGCTGGTCAGCGCGATCAACGCCTGGAACCGGATTGCAATCGGCTTCCGCACCCCGCATCCTGCCGCGCAGGAGGCCAATGCCGCGTGACCGCACCTGCACTAAATGACGGAACCGATGCGTTCCTGACCGCGCGGCCGCGATTATTCGCGGCCGCCTACCGCATGCTGGGCACCGTCAGCGACGCCGAGGACATCCTGCAGGACGCCTACCTGCGCTGGCAGACGGCACCGCAGGCAGAGGTGAAGGACGCCACAGGCTATTTGATGCGGATAACCACACGGCTGTGTCTCGACCAGCTGAAGTCCGCCCGCGCCCGGCGCGAGACTTATCCCGGCGAATGGCTGCCCGAGCCGCTGCTGACCGAAGACGCGACTGAGAAGCTCGATCACGACGTCTCGGTTGCGCTGCTTCTGGCGCTGGAAACCCTCTCACCGCTGGAGCGCGCCGCCTTTCTGCTGCATGACATTTTTGACAGCGCCTACGGCGAAATCGGTGCCGCGCTGAACCGCAGCCCCGATGCTTGCCGGCAGCTGGCCGCCCGGGCACGGCGCAAAGTCCAGCAGCTCCGGCCGCAGGCGCCTGCCGACCCGGATCAGGGGCGGGACTTGGCCGAAGCCTTTTTTCGCGCGTCCAAAACCGGAGACACCGCGGCGCTGACGCAGCTTTTGGCGCAGGATGTGCAGCTGATCTCCGATGGCGGCGGCAAGGCGATGGCCACGCTGAACCCGATTTACGGGCTGGAACGGGTGCTGCGGCTGTGCGAGGGGCTGGCCCGCAAAGCAGGGCGCAACCTGCCGGACCGCTGGCGGCTGTGCCAGCTGAACGGCCTGCCTGCCATTCTCAGCCGCGAACCGGACGGAATTCTTCAGGCGATAGCGCTGGAAGTCCGGAACGGGCGGATTGTCCGCATTTATGTAACGCGCAACCCGGACAAGATGCGGCATCTGGCGGACACGCTGAATTAGGCAGGAGGGGCCAGCCCCTCTTGCCCCTGCAGGGGCAATTCACCCCGGGATATTTTCAGCCAGATGAACAGAGGATCCCGGAAAGAAAGCGGGCGGCGCTCCGTGAGGAGGCCGCCCGGCAATTTCTGAATACGCCTGTGGTCAGAGCAGCCCCGCGTGGGCCATGGCAGCGTCAATGGCCGCCTTGGTGCTGTCTTCCAGAGTGGTCAGCGGCGAACGGACCTCTTCGCTGCACATGCCGAGTTTCGACAGTCCGTATTTGGCACCGGCCAAGCCGGGCTCGATGAAGATTGCCTCATGCAGCGGCATCAGCTTGTCCTGATACTCCAGCGCCTTGGCATAGTCGCCTGCCAGGGTTGCGGCCTGGAATTCGGCGCAGAGCTTCGGCGCCACGTTGGCGGTTACCGAAATGCAGCCGACGCCGCCGTGGGCGTTGAAGCCCAGTGCAGTGGCATCCTCGCCGGAAAGCTGGATGAAATCCGCACCGCAAGAGGCACGCTGCTGGCTGACGCGGGCCAGATCGCCGGTTGCGTCCTTCACACCCGCGATGCGCGGCAGCTTGGCCAGCTCACCCATGGTCGCAGGCGTCATATCGACAACCGAGCGGCCGGGGATGTTGTAGATGATGATCGGAATTCCGGCACAATCGTGGGCCGCGGTGAAATGCTGCACCATGCCGCGCTGGGTCGGCTTGTTGTAGTAGGGCGTCACAACCAGGGCCGCATCGGCGCCGACCTTCTCCGCGAATTCCACGAAGCGAATCATCTCGACGGTGTTGTTGGAGCCCGCACCGGCAATAACCGGCACCCGGCCTGCTGCGGCCTTGACCACTTCGGCGATGACAGTTTCATGCTCCTCGTGGGTCAGTGTCGGGCTTTCACCGGTCGTGCCGACCGGCACCAGGGCGCTGGAGCCCTCGGCAATCTGCCATTCCACCAAGCGTTTGAGCGCATCCAGATCCAGCTCGCCGTTCGAAAACGGGGTGACGAGTGCTGGCATAGAGCCTTTGAACATGGGCACGCTCCCTTTGCTGCAGGTGCAGGCGGCAATCCGCCGCCGTCAAGATACGGAATGCCGGTGATTTGAGTTGATACCGGCACGCCAATGAGTAACGTTCAAGCCTCTATCCCCGGACCGCTGGAAAATGCAAGAGATGACACGCATCCTGGCCCTTATTCTGCTGATATCCGCGGCTCTGCCCGCACCCCCCGCGCAGGCGCGCGATCTTGGCACCGCGCTGGAGCTGATGCGGTCCGAGAAATGGGACAGGGCCGCCCGCGAGGCCGGGGCACAGCGGAGCATTGCCCGCGATATCATCGAATGGCACCGGCTGCGCGCCGGGCTGGGGTCGGCGGGCGATGTGATGGCGTTTTTGCAGCGGCGCCCGGACTGGCCGGGGCTGGCTTATCTGCGGCGCCAGAACGAGGACGTGATTGCCGCCACCGGCCGCGAGACCATCCTGGCGTTTTATGCGGACGCGCGGCCGCAAACCGCCGAGGGCGCGCTGAGCCTGGGCAAGGCGCTGATTGACGATGGGCGGCGCGGCGATGGTGAGGCGGAGATCGTGCTGGCCTGGCGCACTATGGCGATGGGCAGCGCCATTCAGGATCTGTATCTGCGCGACTTCGCCAAACTGCTGAAGCCTCATCACACCGCGCGGCTGGACCGGCTGTTGTGGGAGGACCACCTTGTCAGCTCCAAGCGGATGCTGCCTCTGGTGCCCGAGGGCGAGCGCAAACTGGCGGAGGCGCGCATCGCCCTGCAGGAGCGCGCGCCCGGCGTTGATGCAAAGATCGAGGCCATTCCAGACCGGCTGCAGGGATCGGCGGGCCTCGCCTATGACCGGTTTGCCTGGCGCGACCGCAAACGGCTGCAGGACAGTGCCATTGCCATGATGATGGACCGCAGCACCAGCGCCGAAAGCCTGGGCGAGCCCGGCAAATGGCTGCGCCGCCGCCGCGATCTGGCCCGGCAGGTGATGCGGGACGGCGATCATGAGCGGGCCTATCAGCTGGCGGCCTATCACTTCTCTACCCCCGCAGACGGCTATGGCTATTCCGATTGCGAATGGCTGGCCGGCTACATCGCCCTGCAAAAGCTGCGCGACCCGGAACTCGCCGCAATGCATTTTGAGCGTTTCCTTGCCTCGGTCGAAACTCCGATCTCGATCGGCCGCGGCGGTTACTGGCTGGGCCGCGCATATGCTGCAATGGGCGAGGCCGACAAGGCGCATGAGGCCTATGCCAAGGGGGCAGAATATCAGACGTCTTTCTATGGGCTGCTGGCGGCCGAGAAACTGGGCCGGCCCTTTGACCCGGCGCTGGTGAAACCTGCACCGCTGCCGGATTGGCGGTCCGCGGGCTTCATGAAGTCCTCAGTGGCCGAGGCCGGTTTGCTGCTGCTCAAGGCGGATGATTTGGCGCTGGCCGAACGCTTCTTTACTCATCTGGTCGAGGACCTGCCGCCGGTGCAGGCGCGCCAGCTGGGGCAGATGGCGGTGGAGCTGAACCAGCCGCACCTGGCGGTGATGATCGCCAAACGTGCCGCCCGTGGCGGAGTGGAGCTGGAGGGCGCTTATTACCCGCTGCACCCCGTTGCCAGGCGGCAGCTGCCGATGGCCGAAGAAATGACCCTGGCGATTGCCCGGCGCGAAAGCGAGTTCGACCCGGCGGTGATCAGCCATGCCGGCGCGCGCGGGCTGATGCAGGTGATGCCTGCCACTGCAAAACTGGTGGCGACCGAGCTGGGCATCCTGGCGGGCCACAAAACCTCCCGCCTGACGGCGGAGTGGGACTACAACGCCAAGCTGGGGGCGAACTACCTGGCCGGGCTGGCCGGCAAGTTCCGCGGCAACGTGGTGATGATGGCCGCGGGCTACAACGCCGGGCCGCACCGCCCCGCGTCCTGGATGGAACGCTATGGCGATCCGCGCGGCGGCACCCCCGATATCATCGACTGGATCGAGCACATCCCGTTCAACGAGACCCGCAACTACGTGATGCGGGTCACCGAAAGCCTGCCGGTCTACCGAGCGCGGCTGGGCAAGACGCCGCTGCCGGTGCCGTTTTCGCAAGAACTGCGCGGCTCAACGCTTCACGCGTTCGCGCCATAGGGTGAACAGCCCCGCCGCGATGATGACCCCCGCGCCGATGGCCACATTGGTACGGATCACCTCGCCGAACACTGCCATGCCCAGGATCGCCGCCCAGATCAGGTGGAAATAGGCAAACGGCTGCACCGCGCTGGCCTCGGCCATCTCGTAGCATTTGATCAGCAGCCAGTGGCCGGTCACGCCGGAGACGCACAGAAGGGCCATCCAGAACCAGTCCCGCTGGCTCATCGGCTCCCAGAACCAGATGCCGATGGCGGTCATGAAGACCATGCCGGCGACCCCGGTCCAGAAGAAGCTGGTGGCGGTGCTGTCCTTGCGCGCGGCATAGCGGGTGACCAGGCCATACACGGCAAACATCAGCGCCGAGATAAAGGGGATCACCGCCGCCGGATTGAACACGCCCATGCCCGGCTGCAGGATTATCAGCACGCCGATCAGGCCGACCCCGATCGCCGCCCACCGCCGCCAGCCGACGCTTTCCCCCAGCACAGGGCCGCTGAGTGCAGCCACCAGCAGCGGATAGCAAATGAAAACGGCTTGGCTTTCGATCAGGCCGAGAATGGTAAAGCCGTAGACCGCCACGCAGATTTCGCCGACCAGAAGCACACCGCGGAAGATCTGCAGCCAAAGCTGATCGGTACGGGCGGCCTCCTTTATCCCGCCCTGCGCACGTGCTGCCAGAAACACCACAAAGGCGGCAAAGAACCAGTAGCGCACCATCACGACCATGTAGGTGTTATAGGTGCCCGCCAGATGGCGCGAGATACCGTCCTGCAGGGCAAAGACAATGGTCGCGCCGATCATCAGCAGGATGCCCAGCGGCACGTTGTTCTGCTGCACCCGGGGCTGGGGCAGGCTCTTGGCCTGTGGAACCATGCTCATCGCAGTACCGCCTTTGTCATATGCCGCTTTCGCCCGTAGCCGGGAATGCGGGTCACTTCGAATCCTGCCGCCTCCAGCCCGCGGCGCACGAACCCCGCCGCGGTATAGGTCGCAGCCGTTCCGCCCGGCGCGGTGTGCGCGGCAACCTGGGCCATCAGGGCCTCCTCCCACAGTTCGGGGTTCTTGGCCGGCGAAAACCCGTCCAGAAACCAGGCATCCGCCTGCCCTGTCCACTCCGGCAGCGACATCCGGGCGTCGCCCTGGATCACCTCCAGTTGCAGGCTGCCCAGATCGCAAGCCCCGGTGCCCTGCCACTTGGCCAGAAACCGCTCTGCCCACGGAGCGACCGCCGGAAACGCCTCCAGCGCCTTGGCCATGTCGGCAGGCGCCATCGGGAAGGCCTCGAAACTGGTGAAGCGCAGCGGCCCCGCCTGCCCCGCCGCCTCCCAGGCGCGCCAGACGGCCAGCATGTTGAGGCCGGTGCCAAAGCCCAGTTCGGCAATCCGGAACCCCGGCGCAAACCGGTCCGGCAGGCCGTTGCCCGCCAGGAACACATGCTCCGTTTCCGCCAGCCCGTCCTGGATCGAGAAATAGGGATCATCGAACTGATCCGACACCGGAACGGTGCCATCGCGCCAGCTGAGGCGGGCCTGCTGGTCTGCCATGCTATAATCCCCTAAGTGGTTGTCCGGAACGGCGCGACACTGGCGAAAGGAATACCAAATGGCAATGGCAGATGTAACGGTGCGCGGAGCGGGCATCTTCGGCCTGTCAATCGCCTGGCTCTGCGCCCGGCTCGGTGCAAAGGTGCAGGTGGTGGATCCTTACGGCGCAGGCTCTGGCTCCAGCGGCGGGCTGGTCGGCGCGCTGGCGCCCCATGTGCCGGAAAACTGGAACCCCAAGAAGCAGTTCCAGCTGGAAAGCCTGCTGATGGCCGAGAGCTTCTGGGAGGAAGTTGAGGCGACCGGCGGCGTTTCCCCCGGCTACGGGCGCACCGGACGGCTGCAGCCGATCAACGACGACCGCACGCTGGAGCTTGCCCGCCAGCGCGAACAAACCGCCCGCGAGTTCTGGAAGGACGAGGCCGAATGGCGCGTCTGCGAGGCCGCGTCCTTGGGTCCCTGGGTGCCGCCCAGCGCCACCGGCTATGTCATCCACGACACCCTCAGCGCCCGCATGCACCCGCGCCGCGCCTGCGCCGCACTGGTATCTGCCCTTGCGGTGATGGGCGTCGAGGTGCAGCCGGAAGCGCCCGATCAGGGCAAGGTGGTGCACGCCAAGGGCTATGCAGGTCTGCTGGAGCTGAACGAGCGTTTCGGCAAGACCATCGGCGGCGGCGTCAAGGGCCAGGCCGCGCTTCTGCGCTTCCACGAGGGCGAGGTGCCACAGCTTTACGCCGACAGCCTGCACATCATCCCGCACGCGGACGGCACCCTCGCCATCGGCTCCACATCCGAGCGCGAGTTCGAGGATGGCAAAACTACCGATGCCCAGCTCGACGACGTGATCGAGCGCGCCCGTGCCGCGGTGCCGGTGCTGCACGGCGCCGAGGTGATCGAACGCTGGGCCGGGGTGCGGCCCCGCGCCAAGTCCCGCGCGCCGATGCTGGGCGCCTGGCCCGGCCGCGACGGACACTTTATCGCCAACGGCGGTTTCAAGATCGGCTTCGGCATGGCCCCCAAGGCGGCCCTTGTGATGGCGGATCTTCTGCTGGAGGGTAAGGACAGCATTCCCGAGGGCTTCCGGGTCGAAGACAACCTTTAAGCCCAGCCCTTTCAGCCCTTTGACGGGTCAAGGGCGGCACAGCCGTCGCGCGGCACGCGCGGTTACCACTGACGCGTCAAAGAAGCCCTTACAATCGAACTCGCGCTTTGAAGAGCAAACCTGCTCTGCAAACGCTTCTCAGCCAAACCCCCGCGCCGCGCAGCGGCGCCACGCCCAAGCACCTAATCTGCCCTCTCAGGGCAGCTTGGGGCGCGGGAGCCCCTCGATTCAGCCTTTGGTAACCGCCACGGCACTCATGCACTGCCGCCCGTCCGGTCCGCGTACCCACAGGTCCTGGCCCTTGCGGCACAGCGTTGCGTTTTCGAAATGCATCAGCGGCGAGGACGCCCGGAAAGAGAACTCCGCCAGCGGTCCCATCAGCTCCTCCGCAAGCAGCATCAGATGCTGCGCGAGCAAGGGGCCATGCACCACCAGTCCCTCATACCCCTCAACATCACGGGCGTAGTCCAGGTCATAGTGGATCCTGTGCCCGTTGAAGGTCAGCGCCGAGTAGCGGAACAGCAGGGTTGAACTGAAGGACACCTCCCGCGCTTCCGTCTCATCGGTCCGCGCCACCGGCGGCACCGGTTTCGGCGCGACGGGGTCAGGGTCTTCGCGGTAGACCAGGTCATGCCATTCGGTGAGGCAGAGCCTCCCTTCTTGGCGGATCTCATGGCGCAGTGTCACCAGACCCAAGGGTCCGGTGCGGCCAGTCTTCTGCTCCGCTTTTTCCAGCACCGAGGACTTCTCTGCCGCAATCCCGGCCCGCAAAGCCCCCTCGAACCGCAGCCGTCCGCCAGCCCACATCCGGCGCGGCAGCCCCATGTCCGGAATCAGCCCGGCGCCGCCCACCTTGGGGTGGCCGTCTCGGCCCAGCGCCTCCGGCGGTAACGGTGCCCAGAAATAGAGCTGGTGAAAGAACGGCGGCAGCTCGCTGCCGGCGGTAATGTCCGGCGCCCGCCCCAGCGCCGCCTGAAACGCGGCGGCCCGGGCCGGGTCCATCATATCGGTCAGATGCTGCGCGGGGGCGGCGGCGGTATCACTGGTCATGCCGCCACCTTAGCCGCGCCCGGCCGCGAGGCAAGCTCAGCGGTCGAGCTCGGCGCGCAGTTTCTGCATCAGCTTGGTCAGCGTCGCCTCATACTGCTCGCTGGTCAGCCGGCCGGTCTCATCGAATTCCTTGCTGGAGCCTGCCAGATGCACCCCCGGACCGGGCAGCACGCGCGGCTGGAACGGCACCAGGAAACCGCGCAGCAGCGCCTGCGCCTGCTCGCCTCCCGCGCGGCCCGCCGCCGCCGACATCACCGCAACCGGCTTGTCCGCCCAAGGATTGCCCTCGGTCCGGCTCACCCAGTCGAGCGCATTCTTCAGCACCCCCGACGGCCCCTTGTTGTATTCCGGGGTGGAGATCACCACCGCGTTTGCCGCCGCAATCTGATCCGCAAGCTTCTGCACTGCGGGCGGGATACCATCCGCCGCCTCGGCGTCGCCATCATACAGCGGCAGATTCAGATCCGCCTCTGCCACCGACGCGGGCCCGAACACCCGTACCGCCTCCGCCAGCAGCTTGCGATTGGTCGCCTCGCGGCGCAGCGAGCCGGAAATGGTGAGCAATACGGGGTCAGCCATGGGAGATTCCTTCTGTTCGCGTCTCTGTTGCACCCATCATGCAGGAGACAGCCCCCGGTACGAAACAGCTATCGGCGCGCAGGCTATGTGCAGCGTTACGGCAATCGGGCCGGGAGCGCATAAAAAACAGCCCGCCCCACTGGGGGACGGGCTGCGAATACTGCCGTCAGGTGCCGGATCAGGCCGCCTGCGGGATCACCACCACCTCGACGCGGCGGTTACGGGCCTTGCCCTCCGGCGTCAGGTTGGAGGCCACGGGCTGCTCCTCGCCCCGGCCGATGATGCGCATGCGGTGGTAGGGCACGCCGCCGGCCTGGATGTGGCTGGCCACTGCGTTGGCGCGGCGCTCCGAGAGGCCCTGGTTGTAGCCGGCATCGCCATCGCTGTCGGTATGGCCGATCACCTGGATGGTGCTGTTGGGGTAGCGCACGAGGCTGTCGGCCACCCGGCGCAAATCACCCTGCACCGCCGGGGCCACCGCAGCGCTGTCGGTGGCAAAGGTCAGGTCATTGGGGAACGACAGGATCAGCCGGTCGCCGGTGTTGACAATGGTGATCGAGTCATTGGCGAGCGTCTGGCGCAGCTCGCGCTCCTGCGCGTCCAGCTGGTTGCCGATCACGCTGCCGGCGGCGGCACCGACCAGGGCACCGGTTGCCGCGCCAAGGCCACGGTCGGAATCATTGGCGATCGCACCGACACCCGCACCGATGAGGCCGCCCAGAACTGCGCCCTTCTGGGTGTTGCTGCCCGGCGTGCCGACGGTTGCGGGATCCGTACAGGCGCTCAGGCCCAGTGCTGCGGCGACAATACCAGCCGTGGTGAGTTTCATCTGCATCATCAAATTGCCTTCTGCTTTCTAAGGTCCGGGCGGTGCCCGGCGGTCGGGACGAATATCGTGCCGGCACCGCGCCTACTCAAGACAGGGTCTCGATGTTTCGGCGAAATACCGCGCAAAATCCGCGTAAACACCGCATTTTAGGGTGCAAAGGCAAAGTCCCAGCCCTCCTGTTCCATCCACAGTTTGCGCAAGGCACCGGCTTCAGGGGCAAAGCCGTCCTCCAGTATGCCCGCCGCGAGCATCCGGTCGGTGCGGAAGTGGCGGAAACCGCCGCGCAGTTCGCACCAGGCCGCCAGCATGGTGCAGTCGATATGATAGATCAGTGCCAGAGGCCGCAGGGTGCGGCAGCTCTCGCCGCTCTCCGGGCTGAGGTAGGTGAGCTGCAGCTTGCGGCTTTCCCGCACCGCCTGGCGCAGCAGCGCCTTGGAGACGCAGCCCTGCTCAGGGTCGTCCAACGGCGCGCCCCAGGGCGCCACCTGCAGCCAGTCGGCAGTTGCATGGACATCCTTGATCTTGTGGCTCACCCGCTGTGCCGCCTTCTGCAAGGCGCCGTCCCCGGTGCGCATCAGCATCGCCAGGCCGACATGCAGCGCCTCCAGCTCTTCCTCGTCGAAATTCAGCGGCGGCAAGTCGTAGCCGTTGCGCAGCATGTAGCCGATCCCCGCCTCGCCCTCCACTGGCGTGCGCATCGCTTGCAGCGCTGAAATATCGCGGTAGATCGTGCGTTTGCTGACCTCCAGGGCCTCCGCAAGGTCCTCCGCCCGCACCGGTGCCGTGGCGGTGCGCAGGATCTGGATGATTTCAAACAAGCGGCCGGTGCGGGGCATGGGGCAGGCTCCAGTGACAGTCTGCTGACACTCTAGCACATACCACTGACAACAGCCTGTCAGCAGTGCTATGGTTTTCTGGCCTCCTCAAGAAGGAGAAACCCCATGCTGAGTTACGACTGGATCGTGCTGATCACCCTGGGACTGGACCGCTGGGAATCCCAGCGCCGCCCATTGGTCCCGCATGAAATTGAGCTTGAGGCAGCGCGCAGGCGCCACGAGACGCAACAGGCGGCCAAGCCCGCCCGCCAAGGATTCCTGGAGCACCTGTTCAGCCGGCGGCGCGCACTTCCTGCGCCGCGCTGTCCTCGTCCCGCGCGGCCTCGTAAGCAAGCATCGCGCGTTTGACCGGCAGGCCCCAGTGGTAGCCTCCCAGCGCCCCGGACTTGCGCAAGGCACGGTGGCAGGGGATCAGCCAGCTGACCGGGTTGCGCCCCACCGCCGTGCCAACGGCCCGAACCGCCTTGGGAGAGCCGATCGCCTGGGCCAGCTCAGAGTAGGTCGTGACATGGCCGGAGGGGATGCGCAGCAGCGCCTCCCAGACCTTGATCTGCAACGGCGCGCCGATCATGTGCAGCGCGGTCTCACCCTTCTGGGCAAAGGCTGCCTCCGCCAGCGGGCGCAAATATACTGGATCCTCAACAAACTCCGCCTGCGGCCAGCGGGCGCGCATATCGGCCATCGCTGGCTCTGCCCCGGTTTCGGCAGCAAAGGCCAGCCCGCAGATGCCCTTTTCGGTTCCCATCACCAAGGCCAGGCCAAAAGGACTGTCGAACCAGCCCCAGAAGATCCGCAGGCCACCGCCCTTGCGCGCATACTCGCCGGGGCTCATCGCCTCCCAGCGCAGGAACAGGTCGTGCAGCCGCCCGGACCCGGACAGCCCCACCGCGTGCGAGGCCTCCAGCGTGGTGAACCGGTCGCGCAGCAGCGCTTTGGCATGACCCAGCCTCAGGTACTGCTGGTAGCGCTTGGGAGAGACGCCAACCCACGCCGAGAACAGCCGCTGGAAATGCGCCGGGCTCATGTCCATACGAGTGGCCAGCTGCTCCAGCGTCAGATCCTCGCCGCCATCGTCGATCAGCTCAATCGCCCGCCGCATGACGCCGTAATGATAGGTGTTTTCCCGCGCTTCGATATTCATCGCTGTGTCCTTCGGCTGTCTTGAGTGCCAAGGTACCGCGCGCGCGGCCGGCATTCGACCCGGAACTTGCGAAATCCCCCGCCCCGCGTGCTAGCTTCGCAAAGGGAGGCCGGGCCATGATCATTGCAGTGCTGGACGATGCGGGAAGGCTGTTGCGCGATGACGCGCCAGAAGCCGTCTTTCCCTGGTGGAGCTTCACCAAGCCGGCCATTGCAGCGCTGGTCCTGCAAGCAGCTGAAAACGGGCTGCTTGAACTTGATGCACCGCTGCCCGGCTGGCCTTTCACCACGCAGCAACTGCTGCAGCACCGCGCGGGCCTGCGCGACTATGGCCCCCTGCCCGCCTACAAGGCCGCAGTCGCGGGCCGCCAGCCTCCTTGGCCCGCCAGCCGCCTTCTGGCCGAGGCCCGCGCCAGTGAGCTTGCTTATCCCTCTGGTGAGGGCTGGCTGTACTCGAACCTCGGCTATCTGCTGCTGCGCCTTCAGCTGGAAGAGCTGCACGGCTGCGGACTGGCGGAAATCCTGCAGCAGCACATCCTCCGCCCCCTGGGCCTCAGCGCCTGGCTGGCCCAAACAGCCGCGGATTTCGAAGTCCTGCACTGGGAGGCAGACGGATACCACCCCGGCTGGGTCTATCACGGCTGCCTGACTGGGACGGCCTCGGATGCCGTTCTGCTGCTGCATGGGCTTTTGAACGGCAAATTGCTCAGCCCCGCTGCTCGCGCGGCCATGCTGGACCAGCAGATGCGGGCGGGCCCTATTCCCGGCCGGGTGTGGCTCGAGACCGGCTACGGTCTTGGCATCATGAACGGCACGGCAGAGGGCGCGGGCCGCATCATCGGCCACACCGGCTGCGGCCCTTTCTGTGCCAATCTGGTCGCGCAGTTCCCGGATCTACCCGGGCGGCCGATCGCAGCGGTCTTTGCCGAAGGCGGCGACGAAACACCCGCCGAATTCGCCGCGGTGCAGGCTGCGCTGGAGGTTGCCGGGCCGCCCTCGCGAAACACCCGGTAATCGGATTTTCAGAGACAAAATAAATTGCGCTTTAAGGTCTGACCTGTACATATGGCGCGCGATGGCCAAGCAACTCGATTATCATACGCTCCGCGAGATCTTCACGCGGTTCCAGGCAGCTGAGCCCGAACCCAAGGGCGAGCTGGAGCATGTCAACGCCTACACGCTGGTGGTGGCGGTGGCGCTGTCGGCACAGGCCACAGACGCCGGCGTGAACAAGGCAACCCGCGAATTGTTCAAAATCGCGGACACTCCGCAGAAAATGCTGGACCTGGGCGAGGAACGCCTGATCGAGCATATCAAGACCATCGGCCTTTACCGCAACAAGGCCAAGAATGTGATCAAGCTGTCAAAGATCCTGGTGGAGGACTACGGCGGCGAGGTGCCCAATTCCCGCGCCGCACTGCAGTCCCTGCCGGGTGTCGGGCGCAAGACCGCCAATGTGGTCCTGAACATGTGGTGGAAGCAGCCCGCGCAGGCGGTGGATACCCATATCTTCCGCGTCGGCAACCGCTCCGGCATCGCGCCGGGCAAGGACGTGGATGCGGTCGAACGCGCGATAGAGGACAATATCCCCGCCGATTTTCAGCAGCACGCCCATCACTGGCTGATCCTGCATGGCCGCTACCACTGCAAAGCGCGCAAGCCGATGTGCGGCAGCTGTCTGATCCGCGACCTCTGCATGTATGAGGACAAGAACCTGTGAGCCGCAGGCGCAGATATTCAGCCGCGACCCTGCCGCCCAGTCACCTGACTGAAGCCGGCATTTCCGTTTCTCAAGACAAGCCCGCCGGACCCGGCGCAACACTCCCCGAGGAGGGCAGCCTATGACCAAAACCTATCAGCTCGTCGGTATCGGCAACGCCGTCGTCGATGTGATCGCGCAATGCGAGGACAGTTTCCTGGCCGAACAGGGCATCGAAAAAGGCATCATGCAGCTGATCGAACGCGACCGCTGCGAGGATCTTTATGCGGCGATGGGAAACCGGGTGCTGACCCCCGGCGGCTCTGTGGCGAACACCATTGCCGGCGCCGGCGCGCTGGGGCTGGAGGCCGCCTTCATCGGCCGGGTCCGCGACGATGCACTGGGAAGTTTCTATGCCGATGCGATGAACAACGAGGGCGTGGCTTTCGTGAACCCGCCGGTTGCCGACGGCGAGCTGCCGACCTCGCGGTCGATGATTTTTGTGTCGCCGGACGGTGAGCGTTCGATGAACACCTACCTGGGCATTTCCTCGGAGGTGAGTTCAGCAGACGTGCCGCAAGAGGTGGCCGGCAATGCTCAGATCATGTTCCTGGAGGGCTACCTGTTTGACAAGGACAAGGGCAAAACAGCCTTCCTGGAGGCCGCACGCGACTGCCGCGAGGGCGGCGGCAAGGTCGGCATCTCGATCTCCGATCCGTTCTGCGTCGAACGCCACCGGGCCGATTTCCTGAATCTGATCGCCAACGAGCTGGATTTCGTGATCGGCAACCAGGACGAGATCTGCGCCCTGTTCGAAACCAGCGACCTGGAAGACGCGATGGCAAAGACTGCTGCGATCTGCCCGCTGGTGGTCTGCACCCGCTCCGGCGACGGGGTCACAGTTCTGAACGAAGGTGTGCGGGTCGACGTTCCGGTCGAGACGATCGTGCCGGTGGATGCCACCGGGGCAGGCGACCAGTTTGCCGCCGGGTTCCTGTTCGGCATGGCCACTGGCCGCAGCATGGAAATCTGCGCGCGGATGGGCTGCATCTGCGCGGGCGAGGTGATCCGCCACATCGGCCCGCGCCCGGAAACCCAAGTGCTGCACCTGCTGGAAGAGGCCGGGCTGGTTTAAGGGCAGCCAGCGGCTCCCGCCCGTCGAAACCGCACCTGACGGTGCAATTTCTCCCGTTGGGCGTGGGGGCGGGGGGGGGCGCCCCCCCCCCCCCCCCCCCCCCCCCCCCCGCCCGCCGTCCGCAGGACGCAAGGGCGTCAGCCCGCGCAGGATCACAGGCTCAACCCGGGTGATCCGTTTCAGATTGATCGGCTGCCGCCTGAGCCTTGCTCAGAAGCCCGGTCAAGGCCTCCACTTCCTCAGCACTCAGCCCTGCGAGCAGCCGTGTCTGGGTCTGCACATGCGCTGTCACCGCCCGATCGATCAATGCAAACCCCTCCTCCGTCAGTCCGACCAGGAAACTGCGACTGTCTTCCGGGTTCACCTCACGCTTGACCAGCCCGTCCGCTTCCAGCCGGTCAATCCGGTTGGTCATGGTGCCGGAGGCCACCATCGTCGCCTTCAGCAGTTCCCCCGGTGACAACGTGAAGGGGGCTCCGGAGCGGCGCAAGGTGGCCAGCACATCGAACTTGGCCGCGTTCAGCCCGAATTCTGCGAAAGTCTTATGCATCCCCCGCTGATAAGCCAGGTACAGCCGCGCCACCCGGCCGATAACCCCCATGGCCGTGACATCCAGGTCCGGCCGCTCTCGTCCCCATTGCTGGGTGATAAAATCCACATGGTCCATGCAACTGGTTTAGGCCTTTACATCTTGACGTCAAGATAAAATGCATTATCTCGACTTCAAGACAAGGAGAGACACATGCCCATCCGGACCCTTTTGCTGACGGCGCTGGCCCCTGCCATTTGGGGCAGCAGCTATATCGTGACGACAACCCTCCTGCCCGGCCACTCGCCGCTGGTGGTGGCCCTTCTGCGGGCACTGCCTGCGGGGCTTTTGCTGTTGCTGCTGGTGCGCCAGCTGCCGCCGCTCAAATGGCTGCCGCGGCTGTTGGTTCTGGGCGCGCTGAATTTCTCGCTGTTCTGGGTGCTCTTGTTCCTGTCGGCTTACCGCCTGCCCGGTGGTGTTGCCGCGACCTTGGGCGCGGTGCAGCCGCTGATCGTGGTATTCCTGTCGGCGCTTTTGCTGAAGACGCAGATCCGCGCCGCCGCCGTCGCTGCCGCCCTTCTGAGCATGGCAGGCGTCGCACTGCTGGTTCTCACACCAGCGGCCAAGCTCGACACGCTGGGCGTTTTTGCTGGGCTTGGCGGCGCGGTTTCGATGGCCGCAGGCGTGGTGCTGACCCGCAAGTGGCAGCCGCCGGTGCCGCCCCTCACCTTCACCGCCTGGCAGCTGACCGCGGGCGGGTTGCTGCTGGTCCCCGTTGCGCTGTGGGCGGTGCCGGAGCTGCCCGTCTTCACCGCCGCGAACATCCTCGGTCTCGCATATATGAGCCTGATCGGCGGTGCGCTGACCTACATCCTGTGGTTCAGCGGACTGGCCCGGATCGACCCATCGCAGGTTTCGCTGCTGGGTGTGCTCAGCCCGCTTTCCGCGGTGATCCTCGGCTGGCTGCTGCTGGGGGAAACGCTGACGCCCAACCAGACGCTGGGTGCGCTGCTGGCGCTGTTCAGCCTGTGGCTTGGCCAATCCCGGCTGCAGCTGCGCGCGAAACGCGCCGCAGCCCCGGCAGAGTAACCCCCGTCACCGCGGCATAGCGGGCTCACAGGCCCCGCCGCGGTGGCACTCCAGCACCTGCCGCCGGACTTCGGCAGTGTCAGCAAAAACAGACCCTCCGCAGGCAGCCGCGCGGACCATCAGCTCCTGCCCGCGCTGCTCGGCAAACAAAACATAATCCGCACCGGACGTCATGCCGCCGCACCAGGGGCCGAGGCATTCCACCTCCAGCACCGCCGGAACATTGACCCGCCCGGAGAAATACTTGCCTTCCAGCATCTTGCCCGAGAGCTGTGCCGGAATGCGGGTCAGCGGCGGAGTGTCGTTCGGATCGTCCGAATGAGACTGCGGCAGCAGGCTTTCGTCGAACCGCAGTTTGCCCGCGATGACGTTGTAGACGCTGTCCGACTGTGCGGCGTGCAGATAGGCGTCGGCAGGTCCCCACGGAAGACAGCTAAGAGCCGCGGCGGGGCTTGCAGACATTGCCGAAACGAACGCCGCGGCCAAAACTCCCAGGGCAGCGCCTGGCCTTGGGAAGGTGCGAAGCGCCTTCCCAGGGGAAAGGTCAGACGCTGCCCGGCCTGCCCGCCGGGCGAAACATCCGGCAAGAAACCCCGGCAATCCCATCTCACAAGTACTCCCGGAACTCAGCCACCACCCGCGCATAGACCTCGCGCTTGAAGGGCACGATCTTCTCCACCAGGCTTTCGACCGGCTGCCAGCACCAGGCGGAGAATTCCGGGTGGTCGGTCTCGATATTGACCTGATCATCGGTCCCCAGGAACCGCATCAGATACCACTTCTGCTCCTGCCCGCGGTACTTGCCGCCCCAGAAACTGGGCACAACATCGTGCGGCAGGTCATAAGGCAGCCAGCCATTGCTTTCCGCAATGATCTCCACCAGCTCCGGCGCGACGCCGGTTTCTTCCTCCAGCTCGCGCAAGGCCGCAATCCGCGGGTCCTCTCCGGCATCAATCCCGCCCTGCGGCATCTGCCAGGCGTCCTGGTAACGGTCCTTGCGCTGGCCGACAAACACCGCGCCCTCGGCATTGATCAGCATCACCCCGACATTCGGGCGGTAGGGCAGCTTGGCAATATCTTCCGGCGTCATCCGGCTCTCCTCAGTATACGCTGGAACAACCTTAGACCGCTTGCCGCCGGGGCACGCAAGAGGGTGACGCGGCGTTTGCCCGTGACAAGCCGCCCCCGCCTCGTGATCCTAGGGGCAACTGCCAGGGAGAGTTTCGAGATGACTGCGTACCCCAACCTTCTTGCCCCGCTGGATCTGGGCTTTACCACGCTGAAGAACCGGGTGCTGATGGGCTCCATGCACACCGGGCTGGAGGAGACCGGCGACTGGAACCGGGTGGCCGAATTCTATGCCGCCCGCGCCCGCGGCGGTGTGGCCCTGATGGTGACCGGCGGGATCGGCCCGAACCTGGAAGGCTCGGTGCTGCCGGGCGCCTCGATGATGACCTCGGCCAAGGACGTCGAAAATCACCGCGTGGTGACGGACCGGGTGCATGAGGCGGGCGGCCGGATCGCCATGCAGATCCTGCACGCAGGCCGCTATGCCTATGGGCCGAAATGCGTCGGCCCCAGCCCGGTGAAGTCGCCGATCTCCCCTTTCCCGCCGAATGAGCTGGACGAAGAAGGCATCGAAAAGCAGATCGCGGACATCGTGAATGCCGCCCGGCTGGCGCAGGAAGCCGGCTATGACGGGGTCGAGATCATGGGGAGCGAAGGTTACTTCCTCAATCAGTTCCTGGTCACCCGCACCAACAAGCGCACCGACCGCTGGGGCGGCTCCTACGAGAACCGGATGCGCCTGCCGATCGAGGTCGTGCGCCGCACCCGCGAGGCGGTGGGGACCGACTTCATCATCATATACCGCCTGTCGATGATCGACCTGGTGCCGGAAGGCTCGACTCACGAGGAAGTCGTGCAGCTGGCGCAGGAGATCGAAAAGGCGGGCGCGACGATCCTCAACACCGGCATCGGCTGGCACGAGGCCCGTATACCAACTATCGCCACCAGCGTTCCGCGCGCGGCCTTTGCCTGGGTCACCAAGAAGCTTATGGGTAAAGTCAGTATTCCTGTGATCACCTCCAACCGCATCAATACGCCGGAGGTCGCGGAGGAGGTGCTGGCAGACGGCTGCGCCGACATGGTCTCCATGGCGCGCCCGATGCTGGCGGATGCGGATTTCGTCGCCAAGGCCGAAGCGGGCCAGGCGGACCATATCGCCCCCTGTATCGCCTGCAATCAGGCCTGCCTCGACCATACCTTCAGCGGCAAGCTTACCTCCTGCCTGGTTAACCCGCGCGCCTGCCACGAGACCGAGCTGGTGATCGAACCGGCAGCAACCGCCAGGACCGTGGCCATCGTCGGCGCCGGTCCTGCCGGTCTGTCCACCGCGCTGACGGCGGCGCAGCGGGGCCACAAGGTCACGCTGTTCGACCGCGCCGATGAAATCGGCGGCCAGCTCAATATGGCCAAGCAGGTGCCGGGCAAGGAGGAATTCTGGGGCCTGGTGGACTGGTACCGGGTGATGCTGGCCGATGCAGGCATCACGCTGGAGCTGGGCCGCGAGGTTTCGGCGGATGATCTGACCGGTTTCGACGAGGTGGTGATTGCCACCGGCGTCCTGCCGCGCGATCCGGCTATCCCGGGCCAGGACCGCGACAATGTGCTGAGCTACATCGACGTGCTGCGCCACAAGAAACCGGTGGGCAAACGCGTCGCCGTGATCGGCGCCGGCGGCATCGGCTTTGACGTCTCCGAATTCCTGCTGGAAGAGGGCCACAGCCCTGCCACCGACCTGCCGCTGTGGATGCAGGAGTGGGGCGTTTCCGACCCGGCCGAGCACCGCGCAGGCCTTGCCCCCGAAGGCCCGCAGCCCGCCGCTCCTGCCCGCCGCGTGACGCTGCTGCAGCGCAAGGCGGAACGGCACGGCAAACGGCTTGGCAAGACCACCGGCTGGATCCACCGCGCCACGCTCAAGATGAAGGACGTCGAATTCCTCGGCGGCGTGAACTACGAGAAGATCGACGACGAGGGCCTGCACGTGAGCTTCGGCGAGGCCCGCGAGAACCCCACGGTTGTGCCGGCAGATACCATCGTGCTCTGCGCAGGCCAGGTCTCCGAGCGGTCGCTGGCGGATCAGCTGGCTGAACGCGGCATCACCGCCCATGTGATCGGCGGCGCCGACGTCGCGGCAGAGCTGGACGCCAAACGCGCCATCAACCAGGGCACCCGGCTGGCCGCCGGGCTCTGAACTGCGGCGCAACGCCGCAAACCGCTGGTTCTGCGCCCCCGTCCGGAACACCTCCGGGCGGGGGCGCGTTTGTTCTGCAGCGCCGTCCGGACGGGCGGCTTGGCATTTCAGAACAGAAAGGAGCCCGTTATGCCCAAAATCGCAGATGCAAAGATCCTGATCATTGCCACCCATGGGTTCGAGCAGTCGGAACTGGAATTCCCGCGCGACCAGCTGCGGGTAAAGGGTGCGGAGGTCCATGTCGCAACGCTCGATGGCAAGCCGGCGAAAGGCTGGGAAGGCAGCGATTGGGGGCGCGAGGCCGATGCCGATCTGAAGATCGCTGATGCCAAGGCCGATGGTTACGACGCCTTGGTGATCCCGGGCGGCCAGATCAACCCGGATCTGCTGCGGGTGGAAGACGATGTCATCAATCTGGTCAAAGCCTTTCATGACAACGGCAAGGTGATCGCCGCTGTGTGCCACGCCCCTTGGGTGCTGGCCGAGGCCGGTGTTGCCAAGGGCCGTGACATGACGTCCTTCCATTCGATCAAGACCGACATTTCCAACGCCGGCGCCAACTGGAAGGACGCAGAGGTCGTGGCAGATCAGGGCATCGTAACCAGCCGCCAGCCCGAGGATCTGAAGGCGTTCGTATCAAAAATCACCGAAGAAATCGAAGAAGGCACGCACGCGCGCACAGCAGCCTGACCGGTTTCCGTCCCGCCCCGCGCTTTCCGCGCGGGGGGCTGACTTGGTGCCGCCGGGATCAGCCGTGTGCGGCACGGCTGTCTGCCGGGGCTGCGCCCCGAATGTTCATACCGTAGTCGCGGATCACCCCGGCCACCCGCAGCCGGTAGCCCGCAAAGATCCCGGCCCGCCCCTTGTCCTGGGCGGCCCGGTGCTCCGGCAGCTGCCGCCAGCGCTGCACTGCCGCCTCATCCCGCCAGAAGGACAGCGACAGCAGCTTGTCCGGGCTGCTCAAGCTCTGGAACCGTTCCACCGACAGAAACCCGTCCACCTGCTCCAGCAGCGGCCGCAGCTCCGCGGCAATCTCCAGATAGCTTTCTTTCTTCCCGCGGGCGATCTCCACCTCGAAAATCACGGCAATCATCTGCGCCTCCTTTACCGGGCCTGCCCATGCGGTGCCGAGGCCTTCTTGAGCCAGGTCCGGTCCTCACGCAGCAAAAACCGCTCCTTCCGGGCAAATTCGTAGTTCTCGCGCCCTAGCGGATCAGCCGCCAGCCGCGCGCGGTAAGCCTCATACTCCGCAAGGCTCTCCACATTATAAATCCCATAGGCCAGCGTCGAGGAGCCTTCATGCGGCGCGTAGTACCCCACCAGATCCCCCCCGCAGCGCGGGATCGCCTGCCCCCAGTTGCGGGCGTATTGTTCGAACTGCGCCCTTTTAGCGGGGTCGATATGGTAGCGGATGATGCAGGTCAGCATGATGGGTCCTCAGGTTGTTCAGGACCACCTCCCTAACCTGCCCCACCAACCGGATGCTTCGGTGCAGGCCGAACCGTCACTCCACCGTGATGGTAATCTGCTCCGAAACAATCGGGGTTGAGTGCGGCACATGCCCCGCATCGCCCAGCACCAGTTGCAGCGTGTGACGGCCCGGGGACAGCTCCAGCGTCACTTCGGTCTGACCGCCGCCGAAGTGCAGGTGGTTATCATCCGACGGCAGGCCAAAGGCCAGCTCATCAGCGCCATCCTCCCCCTCGCCCAGCGGCGGGCGGTCGATCAGCAGATGATGGTGGCCTGTGTTTTCTTTCTCTACCCCCGACGGCGCCACCCCCATTCCCGACAGGCCAAAGACCAGCGTCACGGGCGATGTGACCGTGTCCCCGTCCTGGATATTCGCAAAATAGACCTCGGCCTCCGGGTTCGAAGCCGTCTCCCCGCCAGCCCACAGCGGAGCCGCCAGGCAAACAGACAAGGCAGCCGCAATCAGCAGTTTCATATCCGGTCCTCCAGAAATTTGCTCAACCAACAGGACAAAGCTAGCGGCTCACCCGGGCCTGGCAATCCTGCCGCTCGCAACGAATGCGCAAAAATGCGGCAGCCGTCCGGAGTACCGCCGCATCTTTCATCCTTCCGCTTGCCTGCTGCCCCTGCCAGCGGCAGTGTCACCGCGCGGCAGCGGAGCGGGAGCCGGTCATGGTATTTGCAGTCATTCTGATGGGCCTCACCCCCAGCTTCCTGATGGTCGGGCTCGGCGGCATCGTCCGCAACCGGCTGGCGCCGCAGGCCTGGCAGGGCCTCGACAAGCTGAATTTCGAGGTGCTGTTCCCGGCCCTGCTGTTCTTTGCCGCCAGCGGCCGGCCCATAGCGGTGGCGGATCTGGGCCGCATCGGCCCGGCGGTTTGGAGCATCCTCGCCCTGGCTTTGGGGCTGGGCCTGCTGGCACGCCGCTTTGGCCCTGAAAAATTCCTCGATTTTGCCGGTGCCTGGCAGGCCGCCTGGCGCTTCAACACCGCCATTGCCTTTGTCGCTCTGCCCTCGGTCGGCACAGAGCTGACAGGGCAGATGGCCGTCGCCATCGGCATGGCGGTGCCGGTGGCCAATGTTCTGGCGGTAAGCGCCCTGTCGCGCGGCGGCAGCCTGTCCTTGCGGCAGACCGCGCTGAAGGTAGCGCTGAACCCTTTCCTGCTGGCCTCGGTCGCAGGTGTCGCCGTGGGATTGTCGGGCTACAAGATCCCCGCGCCGGTCCTGGCCCCGGCGGAGATGCTGGCGCACGCAGCGATTCCCATCGCGCTGCTCTCCATCGGCGCCACCATGAACTGGCGGGCGCTTGCGCGGCTCGACCTGTTCAACGGCTACCTGTGCCTGGTGCGGCTGGTGCTGGTGCCGGCTGCAACCCTCGCCGCCTGCCTGCTGCTGCAAACGGACCCCGGCTTTTCCGCGGTTCTGGTGTTGTTTGCCGCCCTGCCGACCGCCTCGGCGGCACATGTTCTGGCCTCCGCCTTTGGCGCCGACCGCACGCTCGCAGCCACGCTTATCGCGCAATCCACATTGCTCAGCGCAATTACCCTGCCTCTGTGGATCCTGATCATCAAACTCGTGCTTTGAGGTTGCGTAAATGCCCGTCCGCGCTGGCAAATCCGGCCGGCAGGCCGTTTCCACCGCGCAAACGATCCGCGCAAAACCCTGCAATTATCCCACCCCCGCCCCGATCTTGCCCGATTTCCCCGGCAACACTGAGCCCAACACGGATTTACGAGGATGGGCGAACATGGACCGACTGACCGAGATGGAGGCCTTTGCCAATGTGGTGGACCAGGGCGGCTTCACCGATGCGGCACGCAAGATGGGGATTTCTAAGTCGGCGGTCTCCAAGCACGTCTCCAGCCTGGAGGCCCGCCTGGGCGCGCGCCTTTTGAACCGCACCACCCGCCGGGTGTCGCCGACCGAGATCGGTCTTGCCTACTACGACCGCGCCCGCCGGGTGCTGAACGATGCGGGTGAGGCGGACGCGCTGGTCACCTCGATGCAATCGGCACCTTCAGGCCTGCTGCGGATTTCGGTCGCCACCGACTTCGGCGTGAACCACCTGTCGCCGGTGCTGTCGGACTTCCTGCGTGACTTCCCTGACATCACCGTCAACATGGTGCTGAATAACCGCTATGTGGAGCTGATCTCTGAAGGGTTCGACATGGCAGTGCGGATCGGCGAGCTGGAGGACAGCTCCCTGCGCGCCCGCAAGCTGACCGAGACCACCAAGCGGATGATCGCCTCCCCCGCTTATCTGGAGAAATTCGGCCGCCCGCAGAAGATCGACGAGCTGAACAACCACAAGCTGCTGCATTACTCCAGCCAGTCCAGCGGCAACGTCTGGAAGATCACCGCCCCGTCGGGAGAAAAGCGCCAGGTGCGCACCTCAGGCTGGCTGTCGGTGAATGATGGCCAGTCACTGCTGACCGCGGCTATTTCCGGCCTCGGCATCGCCTATCTGCCCAGCTACCTCTACGCAGAAGCGATGGAGGAGGGACTGGTCGAGGATGTGATGCCCAGCCTGCCGGTCGAAACCCAAGGCATCTACGCGGTCTACCCGCCCGGCAAGTTCACCCAGCCCAAGGTGCGGGCCTTCATCGACTTCCTGGTCGCAGCCTTTGCCGACCGCGACCCGTCCGAATGGAAAACCTGAACCGGTTCCCCTTAAGGACCGGACCAAGACATCCCTCGAAGACCTGCCCCCGCGCCCTCGCGGGGGCTTTTTTCGCCTTTGCCCAAGGCGTTCGCCGGCAAGGCGATGGACAGGCTTCCGTTGGGTCCAGCGGCTGCATTGCAAATGCAGACCAGGATTGAAGCCACAAGTGGCTTATCTACAGACCTGCCTGAAGCGCGCGCGCCACTTCCAGGCACCGGCACGCCAGTCACTGAACGGCCCCCGGCGACCGGGTTTGGTCCGCTCCCCGGTTAACAGCCTGTTGAAGGCCAGCTGCCAGCGCCGCCAGCGGGCCATGCACCGCCGAATGCAGCCGGAACGATTTGGTGCTCTGGCAGCACTTCCGCCCGCCGCAAGAGCATGTGCCATGCTCCCGCGTCCGTTGGGCCCGGCTCGGCGCGCCGCGCCGCGCCGGGCCCAACCCCCCCAAGGGGTCTTGGCCGCGCCAAGGCACCTGCGGGGACGGGAGCCCCTTGTTATTCTCATGCCATTCGCGGCTAACCGCCGAGCAGCACCGCTTCCACACGCCGGTTGGCTTCGCGCCCCTCCGGGATAAGGTTGCTGGCAATCGGAGCCATGAACCCGGCACCGGCAACATCTATGCGCGCCTCATCGGCCTCATAGGCTTCGACCAGCCGCTCCTTCACCGATTGCGCCCGGCGCTGGGAAATACCGGCATTCTGCTGCTGCGATCCGACCGTGTCGGTATGGCCCACCAGCAGCAGCCGGTATCCGGGGTTGGCGGCCAGGTAATCTGCAAGCTGCTTCAGGCTGTCATAGCGCCCCTCCCGCAACCGGGTGGAGCCGCTCTCGAACACCAGATCGCTCAGCACCGCGTGGCCGCGGACCTCCAGCACCTTGGCCAGCTCAACCGGCCGCACAGGGGCGGGTGCCTTTGCGGCGGGCTTGACCTCCGGCGCCTCCGCACCGCCCGGCTGCACGGTGATCATCTGCACATAAGCCGTGCCGCCTGCCCGCGACACCAGGATCGAGACCGCTTGCCCGTCCTTGGCTGCCGACAGGAAGTGATAGCGGGAGATATCGACCATCATATCCGGAGCCGGCACCACTTCGATTCCGAAGCGGAAGCCAAAGCCGCCGCAATCGCGCGCCGCGCAGTCGAGCAGCACCTCATACCCCTGCGCCAGCAGCTGCTCCCGCATCGGCGCCTGGATCTCCAGCACCGTGCCGCCGCCCTCCAGACGCCAGGTGCGGCGCAAAATCCGGCCCTCAAACCGCTGCGACGGCACCTCGTCCGCCGCCTCCGGCCCCACTGGAAGCTGATAGACACCCAGCACTGTCACGCGTTCGGACACAGCAGCCGCACCGGCCGGCAGAGTCATCTCCACAGCTCCGGCGATGCCGGGCAGCAGCACCGCCGCGGTGAGGCCAGCCAAGGCCGCCAGGCGTCTTAGCGGCACTGGCTGTGATATTCCGGATTGGGCACCATGGCGGTTGCGCTGGCCACCCGGTTGGACATGTTGAAGAAGCCGGCGACATTGGCGATGTCCCAGATGTCCCGGTCGCTAAAGCCCGCGACCCGCAGCGCTTGCCTGTCCGCTTCTTCAATCTCCGCGCTGGCCGTGGTCATCTTGGCGGCAAAATCCAGCATCGCCCGCTGCCGCGCGTCCAGCGGCGCCACCCGGTAGTTCATCACCAGCATCTCGCCCAGCTGCGGGTCCCCCGACAGCTGCCGCACCGCCGCGCCATGCGCCACCAGGCAATAGAAGCAGCGGTTGATCGAGGAGACCACCACCGCGATCATCTCCCGCTCCAGCTTGCTGAGGCCGCTGTCCGCCAGCATCAGATCGTTATACATGCCTGTGAATGCGTTGAGCTTATCAATGTCAAAGGCATTGGCCTTCAGGACATTGGGCACAAATCCTAGCTTCTCGACGCAGATGTCGAAATACTTCTGTGTTTCCGGCGGCAGCGGGTCCACCATCGGCAGGTCAAGGGCTGTGGGCTGGGTCTGGTCAGTCATCGCGGTCAATCGCCTTCCTTCAAAATCCGGTAGTGGTACTGTCCGGTGCAATCCATCCCGAGGGAAGCGTAAAGCCCGTTTGCGCCCTCGTTACGTTTCGTACAGAGCACCGCCAGTTCGCTGGCGCCGTTTTCCACGGCCCAGAACGCGGCCTGGCGCATCATCCAGCCGCCCATACCGGCCCGGCGCTGATGCGGCAGGATCTCAAGCGCATGCACCATCGCGACGCCGTCATGAATGGCCACAAATCCGGCACTGGCCGGTTTATCCCTATGGCGCCCAAGCAGCCCCGTCTTCGGCCCCTGCACCCGCCGCATTACCGCGAGGCGCTCCGGCCCGATACCGGCCTGTTCCCAGATCTCGCGCTGGATCGCCAGCGGCTCCCAGACGCAAAAGGCGGTGACACGCGGCACCGGAATGTCCGTCAGCCGCTCCGCCGGGCAAGTCCACAGGTTGACCGGATCCTTCACCACGTAGCCGCGCGCCTCCAGCTGCGCGTCCAGCTCCGCCTCGCCGTCGCGGATCATGAACAGGCAGTCCTGCCCCATGGCGCGCATTGCCTCTTCCGCCGCTGCGATCTGCGCGTCTGTGACCGGGCCGGACACCGTTGCCGCCGACACCCGGCTGCCGCCGCCCTGCCCCTCGCGCAGGGTTACGGGACCAACCTCGCGCACCGACGCGGGCGGCCAGGTCGCCTCGGTCACGGTGTAGTATCGGGGGTCGGTCATCACTGCTCCAGCTCCTTTGCCAGCTCCGTCATCGCTGCGTCGATCCGTGCGCCATCGGTGCCGCGGATCACCACGTTGGCGCCGAACACACCATCCTTCTGAAACGGATAGCAACCCACCGACAAGTCCTCATAAGCCTCTGCCAGCAGGCGCAGCGGCCCGGCAATCTCGCCCTCGCCGCGCAGCACCCGCAGGGTCTGCGACAGCATCGGCTGGCCGCCGGTAAGCGTCGGCATCACGCTGGCCACCATCGCCTGAAAGATCATCGGCACCCCGGCCATCACATGCACATTGCCAAGGGTGAACCCCGGCGCCGCCGATACCGGATTGTCGATCAGCTCAGCGCCATCCGGGATTCGTGCCATCCGCAGCCGGGCCGCGTTCAATTCCAGCCCTTGCGTATCGTAATGCGCCTGCAGGATCACCCGCGCGTCGTCACGCACGTCCAGATGCGCGCCGAAGGCCTTGGCGATGCAATCGGCGGTGATGTCATCATGGGTCGGCCCGATGCCGCCGCTGGTGAAGACATGGTCATAGGCTCCGGCCAGTGCCTTGACCGCGGTGATGATCGCCGCCTCATCGTCGCTGACGATACGGACTTCCTTCAGGTCGATGCCATGCTTGGCCAGCTCACCGGCCAGGTAATGCATGTTGGCATCGCGGGTGCGTCCCGACAGGATTTCGTCTCCGATCACCAGCATGGCAGCCGTCGGGTTGGCCATGATCTTCCTCCCTTGATACCTCGTTCCCGCAGGTATAGGCCCGTTGTCATGCGCTTTGAAACCCCTCTGATCCCCGCCGTGCTGATCCGCCGCTACAAACGCTTTCTCGCCGATTGCCGGCTGGAGGACGGGCAAGAGGTCACCGCCCATTGCGCCAACCCCGGCAGCATGATGGGGCTGGCAGAACCGGGCATGAAAATCTGGCTGGAGCCGAACGACGATCCGAAGAAAAAGCTGAAGTACGGCTGGCGTCTGGTCGAGCATGAGGGCGGCCATTTCACCGGGGTCGACACCTCGGTGCCGAACCGCGCCCTTCGCGCCGCGCTTGAGGCCGGGGAGATCGCAGAGCTTGCCGCCTACAAGACCGTGCGGGCAGAGGTGAAATACGGAGAGAAGAGCCGCATCGACTTTCTGCTGAGCCAGGACGGCCTGCCCGATTGCTATGTCGAGGTGAAAAGCGTGACGCTCTCGCGCCAGCCGGGCCTGGCGGAGTTTCCCGACAGCGTCACCGCGCGCGGCACCAAGCACCTGGGCGAACTCGCCAGCATGGTGGCTCAGGGTCACAGGGCAGTGATGCTGTATCTGGTGCAGCGCACCGACTGCGGCCGGTTCCAGCTGGCCGCGGATATTGACCCCGCCTACGCCGATGCCTTTGCCAGCGCTCATGCCGCAGGGGTGGAGCGGCTGGTGCTGAGCACGAAGATTTCACCGCAAGGCGTCGAGGCCGGCGCCCCCATCGCCGCCGGGGAGTAACGGCGAGGGGGCTGGCGCGCCTGCTCAGGCGGCCTTGCTGGCCTCGTCCTCCTGCGCGTCCGGTTCGGCCTGCACGATGGTGCGCGTCGGGAAGGGAATATCGACCCCGGCCGCATCCAGCGCTTCTTTCACCTTGCGCTTCATGTCGGCCTGATACTGGAAGTACTCCTCCGCATCGACCCAAACCCGCACCAGGAAATCAACCGAGCTGCTGTTCAGCTCATTCACCTGAATGAACGGCTCCGGCTCGCTGTGCGAGCGGCTGTCGCTCATGATGGTCTCGCGGATTACCCGCTCGGCCACCGCCAGGTTGGCGCCGTAGCCGACGCCAAACGTCCACTCTGCCCTGCGTGTATCAAACGATGAGTAGTTTGTAATGGTGTTACCCCAAACCTCAGAGTTGGGAATGATCACCTTCAGATTGCTGAGGCCCGCAAGGACGGTGTTGTTAAGGTTGATGTCCATCACAGTGCCCATCTCACCGTCCACTTCGATGAAATCGCCCAGCTTGAACGGCCGGAACAGGATGATCATCACACCCGCAGCAACATTGGATAGTGCCCCCTGCATCGCCAGGCCGATCGCCAGCCCCGCAGCACCGATGGCCGCGATGATCGAGGTGGTCTTGACGCCAAAAGTGTTCAGAACAAACAGAACCGCAAAGGCGAGCACAACATAGCGCGCCAGATTGCCGAGGAAGTGAAAGAGAGTAACGTCCAGATTGGCATGCGTATCGCCCAGCGTGACGATCCGCCGCTTGACCCAGCTCGCAACGATAAAGCCCGCCAGCAGGATCACCACTGCAGCCACAACGCTGCCCAGCATCTCGGCCAGGAACTCCAGGGTCACCAGGTCGGAAAGTGATTTTCCACCATAAATTTCAGTCTGCATCAGATCGTTGAAGCTGTTCATGCCGCTGCCTCTCTCCGTTTCGCCGCAGTTGCCCTCACCACTTGTAACGCGGTGCGGCGGAAAAAGTTCCCAGGTGCCGCCCCTGCCCCCTCTGGCCCTTTTGCCGGGAACCCCTTACATAGCTACGCAAAGACACCCGATGGAGCTCCGCCCGATGAGATCGAAAGACGGCCGCACGACCAAGGACGGCATCCGCATTCATGAGCCCGGCGATTTTGCGGGCATGCACAAGGCGGGGGCGCTTGCCGCGCGCATTCTGGACGATATCGCAGCCCATGTGGTCCCGGGCCAGACCACCGGAGAGCTCGACCGCCTGATTACCCGGATGGTCGAGGATGCAGGCGCCACCTCCGCCACCATCGGCTACAAGGGCTATCAGCACGCCAGCTGCATCTCGGTGAACCACGTGGTCTGCCACGGCATCCCCGGCGACAAGAAGCTGAAGGACGGCGATATCCTGAACATTGACGTGACGGTGATTGTCGACGGCTGGTTCGGCGACACCTCGCGGATGTTCGTGGCGGGCAAGCTCAGCCGCAAGGCAGAGCGGCTGATTCAGGTTACCCACGATTCGCTGATGATGGGGATTGAGGCAGTGAAGCCCGGCAATACCTTCGGCGACATCGGCCACGCGATCCAGACCTATGCCGAGAGCCAGCGGATGAGCGTTGTGCGCGATTTCTGCGGCCACGGCCTGGGCCAGGTGTTCCACGCGCCGCCCAACGTCCTGCACTACGGCCGCCCCGGCACCGGCCCGGTGCTGGAAGAGGGCATGTTCTTCACCATCGAGCCGATGATCAACCTGGGCCGCCCGGAAACCAAGATCCTGGCGGATGAGTGGACCGCCGTCACCCGCGACAAGTCGCTGTCGGCGCAGTTTGAGCATTCGATCGGGGTAACTGCTGACGGGGCAGAGATTTTCACCCTGTCGCCGGCCGGAAAATTCCATCCGACCTACGGCTGAGCCGCTACTGCCGCAGCGGGGGCCAGCCCCCGCACCCCCGGGATATTTTCAGCCAGATGAAGGCCGGATCCCGTCAGGAACCGGCGTCGTCCTGCCCTTCGGCTTCCTGTATCCGCCAAAGGGCCAGAAGCAAGGTGCCGTCCGCCCAAGGTGTCACCGCATCCTGGATAAACAGCGGAGACCGCGCTGGTTTCGGTTTGGGTTTTGTCCCGGCTTCGGCCTTGGTCACAGGCGGCAGGAACGGCGTACGCAGTGTCTGTTCCATGCCCCGAACAATAGCACGCCCGGCTCAGATCGACAAAAGCGCGGGCACCTCTGCCATATCGCTGAAGACCTCCGCCCCCAGCGCCGCAAGCTTTTGGCCGCCGCCGTGGGGCGCATAGCCGAGGCAGCGCATGCCCGCGCGCACCGCGGCGGTGACACCGCTGCCGCTGTCCTCGATCACCAGGCAGTCGCGCGCCTGCACCCCGAAATGGCTGGCGGCCGCCAGGAACAGGCCCGGTTCCGGCTTAGCCACCCCTAGGGAATGGGCAGAAAACATCGCCTGCGGGTGGAACCGCTCCCACAGCCCGTTCTGGCCCAGGGTGATGCGCATCTTGTCCTCGCTGCTGTTGGAGGCAACGCAGACCGGGATGCCATTTTCATCAAGCCGCGCCAGAAGATCGGGAATGCCCGGAGACAGCGGAACACCCTGTTCCAGAAGGGCATAGGTCTCGGCATAGACTTCGCTGATCCAGTCCTCCGGCAGGTCCGCACCCAGGCTGCGGGCCTTGTCCATGACCCCGGCCATGGTGCTGCCGACGAAATACGCCATCGACTGCTCCATGGTCAGCTCCAGCCCGTGCCGGGCCAGGTTGCCGGTCAGCGCCTGATTGGACGTTGGCTCGCTGTCGACCAGCACGCCGTCGCAATCGAAAATCACCAGTTTCGGGGTCGGATATGTTTTGGGCATGAAAGAGCGCCTTTGCTGAAAAACTTGTTTTGAACCACAGGTCTATTCGGCAATCAGGACCCCGGCAAACTCGGCGCTGCGGGTTTCCGCCTGAGCCTTCACATTCAGGCCCTTTCCTGAAACAGCCCGAAACAAAAAAATGCAGGGGAAGCCCCTGCATTTCATATCTTTCACCGGTCTAGCTAAGCTCAGAACTTGCAGCGCTTTTTCTTGGCCAGTGCGACCAGCACTTCATGGCGCTTGTTTGCCGCGTTCATGGCCTCGTTTGCGTTGGAGTAATTGCCGATGACCGCCGGCCAGAACAGGATCGCCGCCGCCACATTTGCGCCCGATGCGGTCTTGCCTTTCTTGGCCTCGGCGCGGATCTCGTCCAGCTGACCCATCTGTGTCTTGATCTCTTCACAGGTCAGCGAGCTGTCGTCGATGTTGTTGGTGGTGACAACGTCAGGAGACACGCAGCCAGCCAGGAAAAGCGAACCAGCGGCCAGCAGGCCAAGGATTTTTGCAGTTTTCATGTGAAACCTTTTTAAACCGTCTGAATTGACGGACATTTGATTAAAATCACGGGGTTGTTACCCATGCTGAGATGTATTTGCAAATAGAAAATCAATTATTTGGCGAAAACGCCCATTCGCGCAGGCACCTGTTTTACTGCCGCCACATCAAAGAGATATGGGTGTCGCCGTACTTGCGGCTGTCGTGCAGTTCGAACCCTTCCGGCACGGCCATCGGCGCGCTTTCCTCCCAGACCACGAGAGCGTCATCCGCCACCCAGCCGCCTGCCACCGCGGCGGCCAAGGCTTTCTCCCCCAGCGCCTTGCCGTAAGGCGGATCGAGGAAGATCAGGTCAAAGGGCGCGCCCGGGTTATGCCCCAGCTTCAGCGCATCGCGGCGTGTCAGGGTGCAGCGGTCCCCGGCCCGGCAGATGCCAATGTTCTTTCGGATCAGCCCGGTGGAAACCCGGCCGTCGTCGACAAACACCACCTCCGCCGCGCCGCGCGACAGGGCCTCCAGCCCCAAGGCGCCGGTGCCCGCAAACAGGTCCAGCACCCGGGCGCCGGGGATGGCGCCGGTGTGCATCAGCACATTGAACAGGCTTTCGCGCACCCGGTCGGTGGTGGGGCGCAGATGGGCGCCCGCATCCCCCTTGCCCACCGCGGCCAGAGCCCGGCCGCGGAACTCTCCTGCGATGATCCTCACGCCTTCAGAAGCGGCTTCAGGTCAGCGGAAGGGTTGGAAACCACGGTCTTGTCCGCGGTCTTGCCCATGTCGATCAGCCGCTTGGCCACCATGTAAGCGCGCGGGTCGTTCATCGCGTCAACTGCCACCAGCTGATCACCGGCGTAGTACCAGAACGAGACTTGCTGGCCTTCGCCCTGACGGGTGACCACGTCGTCATAGCCGGTGTTGAGACCCGCGATCTGCAGCTTGACGTCATACTGATCCGACCAGAACCAGGGCGTCGCGATATAGTCCTTGGCCGCGCCCAGCATGTTCTGCGCCACGACCTCCGCCTGGTCGATGGCATTGGGCACGCTTTCCAGGCGGATGCGGCTGCCCTGGAACGGGAAGGAGGCGCAATCGCCCGCGGCCCAGATGGACGCATCCGAGGTGCGGCCCTGAGCATCCGTCTTGATGCCGTTGTCCAGCTCCAGCCCAGCCATCTCCGCCAGCTGCGTGGCCGGGGTGATGCCAACACCCACCACGACAAAATCCACGTCCAGCACCTCACCGCCGCTCAGCACCGCGCGGGTCACCTTGCCGCCCTCGCCTTCGAGCCGCTCCAGGCCGACGCCTTCGCGGATGTCCACGCCGTGGGAGGTATGAAGGTTGCGGAAGAAATCCGATGTTTCCGGCGCCGCGACACGCTGCAGAATGCGGTCTGCCATTTCGACCAGAGTCACTTGCACGCCGCGCTTGGCACAGACTGCCGCTGCCTCCAGACCGATATAGCCGCCGCCGACGATCAGCGCGCGCTTGCCTTCGGTTACATGCGGCGCCATCGCATCGACGTCGGTCAGCCCGCGCACAACATAGACGCCCTCCAGACCACCGCCGATCGCAGCCGGCAGGCGGCGCGGGTCGGAGCCGGTAGTCAGCGCCAGCTGGTCGTAGGAAATCACCTCATCGCCCAGCGAGACCGTCTTGGCCGCCGGGTCGATCGCGGTTACCCGCTGGCCCAGCTTCAGGGTGATGTTGTTTTCAGCATAAAAGCTCTCGGGCCGCAGGAAAAGCCGCTCCACTTCC
Source organism: Leisingera sp. (assembly GCF_982940295.1). Classification (NCBI taxonomy): domain Bacteria; kingdom Pseudomonadati; phylum Pseudomonadota; class Alphaproteobacteria; order Rhodobacterales; family Roseobacteraceae; genus Leisingera; species Leisingera sp. The sequence continues at coordinate 4,869 of NZ_CEYXRG010000005.1, read as the reverse complement.
ATCTCGCCCAGCAGATAAGCCTTGGACAGCGGCGGGCGCTGATAGGGCAGCCCTGTTTCTGCGCCGATCAGGGTAATTTCCCCCTCAAACCCGTCTTTGCGCAGCTTTGCCACCAGCGAGGACCCCGCCTGCCCCGCTCCAATCACGACGATGTGGGACATCTCTGCTTGCCTCCCGCAATAGTTCCCGTCACGCTTCCAACGGACCCTATATACCGAGGGCCCCAAAACGCAATCACGAGAAAGAGGAACGTGCAATGATTTCTGTTGGAGACCAGCTGCCCGACGCCGTGCTGACGCGGATCGGAGACGACGGGCCGGAGCAAGTTCAGCTGTCAAGCAAGCTGAAGGGGCGGAAAGTGGTGATATTTGCGGTTCCTGGCGCCTTTACCAGCACCTGCCATTCGGCCCATGTGCCCAGCTTCATCCGCACCAAAGATCAGTTCGCCGCGAAAGGTGTGGATGAAATCATCTGCCTGGCCGGCAATGACCCGTTCGTTATGTCCATCTGGGGCGACAACACCGGCGCGACCGACGCCGGGATCACCATGCTGTCGGACGCCGAATGCACCTTTACCGAGGCGATCGGCATGCGTTTCGATGCGCCTCCCGCCGGTTTGATCGGCCGCTCACTGCGTTATGCGATGCTGGTGGAGGACGGCGAAGTGAAGATCCTGAACAAGGAAGAAAACCCCGGCCAGTGCGAGCTGTCGGCCGGCGAAGGACTGCTGGACTCGATGGGCTGAGGCCTGGCTTTCTGCGGCTGCCAGTGCGGGCGGCCGCAGGCGCAAACCCTTAACAAAACATGAAAAATCAGGTCAGCAGCTCTGCCGCAATGTTTCGCGCGCGAAACATTCGGACAGCAGTGCTGACCTATGTGCGTGGCGCGGGCTCAGCCTTGCGGCTCGCCGTACAGCCCATCCATCTTGCGCGCCAGCTTGGCATCCTGGGCGCTGATGCCATCCACGTCATGGGTGGTCAGCACCACCGTCACCTTGTTGTAGACGTTGCTCCATTCCGGATGGTGGTTCCACTTTTCCGCCCAGATCGCGGCGCGGGTCATCCAGCCGAAGGCATCGGCGAAATTGCTGAACTTGAAGGTCTTGGTGATGGCATCGCGGCCTTCCACCATTTCCCAGCCGGTGGCAAACAGCGGCTCCAGCAGCGGGCCGCGGGTGGCGTCGGACAGTTTTTCCGTCATTCTTGCTCCTCCACATGCGCTTTGCGGAACGGGCCGTAATCGGTCAGGATTTCGATCTCTTCCTCAGTGGCGGCCCGCTCAGCCTCGAGGTAGCGTCCGACGGCCCCGGCAAACCCGGGATCGCCGATCCAGTGCAAGCTATAGGTCTGGCACGGCAAATAGCCGCGCGCCAGCTTGTGCTCACCCTGCGCGCCGGCTTCGATCCGGTCAAGCCCCAGGGCGATGGCCAATTCTATGGCCTGATAATAGCACAGTTCGAAATGCAGGCACGGATGGTGCTCGACGCAGCCCCAGTAGCGGCCATAAAGCGTATTCCGGCCTATGAAATTCAGCGCTCCGGCCACATAGCGCCCGTTGCGCCACGCCAGAATCAGCGCCAAGTCCTGCGCCAGCGTCCGGTGCGCAATATCGAAGAATTGCCGGGTCAGATAAGGCGAGCCCCATTTGCGCGCGCCGGTATCCTGATAGAATTCCCAGAACGCATCCCAATGTTCGGGCCGCAGGCTGCTGCCCTGAAAGACCTGGATCTCGCCGCCGAAGCACTGCGCCTGCATCCGCTCCTTGCGGATGTTCTTGCGCTTGCGCGACGACAGCGCCCGCATGAAAGCCTCGAAGTCGCTATATCCCTGGTTCTGCCAGTGGAACTGCTGGGTGGTGCGGAGCATCAGCCCCATTTCCTCGCCCAGCCGCGCCTCATCCGCGGTGCAGAAGGTCACGTGCAGCGACGACAGGTTGTTGTCCGCCGCCAGCTGCACTGCGCCCTGCAGCAGTGCAGAGTGGCCTATGCCGTCAAATCCGGGCCGCACCAGGAACCGCCGCCCGGTAGCCGGCGTAAAGGGCACAGCGATCTGCAGCTTGGGGTAATAATGCCCGCCGGCCTGTTCATAGGCATGTGCCCAGTTGTGGTCAAAGATGTACTCGCCCTGGCTGTGCCCCTTGGCATAAAGCGGCGCGCAGGCGATCAGGCGGCCGTCCTGATAGGCGGTCAGATACTGCGGCTGCCAGCCGGTGCCCGGCCCGACAGAGCCGCTGTCTTCCAGCGCGCTCAGGAAACGGTGGGTTGTAAAAGGGTCGCTGGGGCGGCCCCCATCCGCCGCTTCGGGACAGGCGCAGGCGTCCCACTCCGCCGCCGCGACCTGCGACAGCGACGATAGCACCCGGATTTCGATTTGCGCCTGGGACATGCCTTTCCTCCGCACCACTTCACAGATGTGGGGTGCGGCTTAGCCTGATCAAGATGTTAGCGGAGACAGGTACTGTTCGAAGGTCACATTGTCGGCAAAGGCACGGGCCGCGGCCTCCTCTGCCGGCGACGTCACGGTCCAGCACAGAACCGGCACGCCTTCGTTGCGCAGCGCCTGCACCCGCGGCCGGGCCAGGTCGCCGGCCTCGTGGCTGATAAAGCTGGATCCGGTACGCTCAAAATCCGGGATCGCGCGCAAATCATCGCACATGGCGCGGGGCAGCTCCGGCCAGTCCGCCGGATCATAGGCGCTGGTGGTGAGCCCGCGCGGAAGTTCGGGTGCCAGGCGGGACAGTTCCGCCACCGAATGCGGGTTGAAGGACATCAGCGCCACCGGGCCGCGATAGCCCTCCAATGTCTTGGCCGCAGCCTGTTCCAGCGCCCCATTGGTGACCCCCATCTGGCCGTGCTGGTCCTTCAGCTCGATCAGCAGCGGCACCCGGCCGGCCACCAGCTCCAGCACTTCGGCCAGATCCGGAATGCCTTCACCATCGCCGCCCTTCAGCGGGATGGACGCCAGTTCCTCGCGGCTTCGCGCACGGACCGGACCGGCAGCTTCTGCCAGCCGGTCCAGCGCATAGTCGTGAAACACCATCGCGCAGCCGTCGCCGGACAGCTGCAGGTCGATCTCGATGCCATAGCCTGCGGCCAGCGCTGCCCGCACCGCAGCGCGGCTGTTCTCCGGGCGCCCGTCCGCCGCATCGTGCAGGGCACGGTGGGCCAGCGGGACGTTCAGGAAGGCAGCAGGCAGGGCAGGTCTCATTTGATCTGGAAGACTCCGTCGATTTCAACTGCAACGCCCAGCGGCAGAGAGGGCGAGCTGACGGCGGAGCGCGCGTGGCGGCCAATGTCGCCGAGTGCTTCGACCAGGAAGTCGGAGGCGCCGTTCACGACCTGCGGCTGCTGGGTGAAATCAGCAGTCGAGTTGACAAAGGCGCCCAGCTTGACCACCCGCACGAGCCGGTCCAGATCGCCGCCGCAAGCCGCCTTGAGCTGTGCCAGCAGCGCAATCGCGCAGCGTTTGGCCGCGGCCTGCCCGGCCTCGACATCCATATCGCCGCCAAGGGTTCCGGTGATCAGGCCGTTGTCATCGGCCGAAATCTGGCCGGAGATATACACCATGTCGCCCGCGACGACATATGGCACATAGTTTGCTGCCGGTGCCGGCGCGTCGGGCAGGGTCACCCCCAGCTCTTTCAGTTTCGCTTCGATGCTCATGGCCGAGTTCCTCCGAGTCTTTGCTGGCCGGGACGCTACCCGGCGCGGCGGCTTTCGGAAAGAGCAAATGCGAAACCCTTTCGCGCCTTTCCGCCCCGCTGGTCCGGCAGGTGAACGGCGCCGGTTTCATGCAATGAAACCGGCCATGAAAAGTCCGATTTTTCATGGCCGGAAACCGCGCCGGTTTCCGGCTGCCGTCAGCTTTCGCGGAAGGCTTTCACGAAATAATCGGACAGCGGTTTGACCAGGTAAGCCATGGGTGAGCGGTCGGCGGTGCGGATGTAGCTTTCCACCGGCATCCCCGGAATCAGCACGGTACCCTCAGGCAGCCGCTCGCGCTCGCCTGGATTGAGCTCGATCTCGGCACGGTAGTAGGACACCCCGCTGCCCTGATCCTCAAACGCATCCGCTGAAACCTGGGTCACATGGCCGAACAGCTCCGGAGTGCTGCGCTGATCCAGCGCCGAGAAGCGCAGGGTCACCTCCTGCCCTGTATAAAGCTGGTCGATATCGGTCGGCGCCACCTGCGCCGCAATCACCAGCGGCCGGTCCTGCGGCACCAGGTACAGCACCGGGTCGGCCGGGCGGATCACCGAGCGCGGCGTCTGCACCTGGAGCCCGTAGACGATCCCAGACACCGGCGCAGTGATATCCAGCCGCTCCAGCCGCTGCCGCAGCGAGCGGCGGGTTTCAGCCAGCTCCAGCTCCTGCGAGCGCAGGTCGCGCAGGCGGGTGATCGCCTCCTCGCGCTGGCCGGTGGCCAGTTTCAGGATCTCGATGTCGATCTCGGTGATCCGCCCCTCGGCCTGTGCCTCTGAGGCGACCAGCTCACCCAGCTGCCCTTCCAGGTTGGCCTGGGTGCGGCGCAGGTTCAGCACCGTCGCCGCCTGCGCCAGGCCGCGGTCCAGCAGCGATTGCTGGTTGCTGAGCTCTTCATTGATCAGCTCCAGCTGAACTTTCATCGACTGCTGCTGTGCCTGGACGCCGCGGATCTGCTCCTCGATCTGCACCCGGCGTTTCTCCAGCTGCTCGATCTCGCGGGCGGTGGTGGCCCTGCGGGCCTGGAACAGACGCTGCTGGCCATCCACCAGATCCTTGACCTCCGGCTGGCTTTCGGCGGCTTTCAACAGCTCCGGGTCAAAGGTGATTTCCTCGGCCTCGTCCCGCTCCGCCTCCAGCCGGCCGCGGCGCGCCATCAGCTCGAACAG
>NZ_CEYXRG010000004.1:240984-250958 GCF_982940295.1 Leisingera sp. | reverse complement strand
ACGATCACACAAACAAAACCGCCGCTGCGATAAACGCAAGCGGCGGTTTTGCGTTGCAAGACCTCAAGAGCGGAAACCGCGCGCCGGAAAACTGCCCCTGAAGGCTTGCTGCAAACGTCCACGAGTGCCGCAGCCTCGCCAAAGACGATAATTCTCAGCACCAACTGCCGTAAACTGCCGTTGCGGCCCTGTTCAGTAGGGGATTGTTAGAGACTGCTTCCTAAGTTCGGTCCGCAATAGACCTGCAACGAAGGCTCTGCAAAAATGTCTCGAATACCCGCTTTTCTCTACCGTCTGCCCGTCCGGATCTACGCACTGGCCGCTTTGGCCGTTTTCTTGTTTGCTCTGTTGACCGTCTTCCTGCTGATCCGGGCAAACACCGCCGAATACGCCAGCCGCGAACGCGAACTGCACCAGATTACGGATCTGGCTTTCAGCCAGCTGGACGAATTGCAAAATCAGGTCGAAACCGGCCAGCTGGACGAGGCCACTGCCCGTGAGATGGGGCGCGCAACCCTCGATAGTTTGAAATTCGGCACCGCGGGTGATTTTCACGCCTTTGATTTCGATCTGGTGATCACCGCAAATGCCTTTCTGCCGGAGTGGGTGGGCACGCGCCAGCCGGATTTGACCGATGAAAACGGCGTCAAGATCTATCAGGAAATGCTGAAGATCGCCAAGGCTGAAGGCCAGGGCTCGCTGATTTACCATTTCGCCAACGCCAGCACCGGCGTGATCGAGGCCAAGATGGGCTATATCCGCGTCTATGAACCCTGGGGTTGGATCGTCGGTACCGGTGCATATGTCTCGGATATCGAAACTAATGTGCGGCAGAACATTATCACAACCGCAACCGCGCTGCTTGTCACCCTGGCGGTACTGATGGTGGGGGCAACCCTGATCACCCGCAGTGTCACCGGACCGGTGAGCGCCTTGCGCGGACGCATGCAGTCGATGGCCGACGGGGACACCGACAGCGCCATTCCGGCCACCACCAACAAGAGTGAAATCGGCGATATGGCACGAACTCTGGACGTCTTCCGGACATCCCTGATTCGCCAGCAGGAGCTGGAGGCGGCGCAGAAAGAACTCGACGAGAAGCGCAGCAAGGTGGTGTCGGCGCTCAGCGGCAAGCTGTCCGCTCTGTCCCAGGGCGATCTGACGGTACAGATCACCGAAGCCTTCCCCAAGGACTATGAGCAGCTGCGCCAGGACTTCAATACCTCGGCCAGGAACCTCAGCGCTACGGTCGAGCAAGTGATTGCCGCGGCCAGCAGCATCCGCAATGGTGCGAGCGAGATCAGCCAGGCCTCTGATGACCTGTCGCACCGCACCGAAAGCCAGGCTGCGACGCTCGAACAGACCGCCGCGGCGCTGGATGAGCTGACGGCCTCGGTTAAATCCGCGGCCGAAGGCGCCCGCAGCGTCGAGGCGACGATGGAGGAGGCCAGGCACGAGGCCGAAACCAGCGGCGAAGTGGTCCAAAGCGCGGTTTCCGCGATGACTGAGATCGAGCAGTCCTCCAGCCAGATTTCCCAGATTATCGGGGTGATCGACGATATCGCCTTTCAGACCAACCTGCTGGCGCTCAACGCCGGGGTCGAAGCGGCAAGGGCCGGCGAGGCTGGGCGCGGTTTCGCGGTGGTGGCCTCGGAAGTGCGCGCCTTGGCGCAGCGGTCCTCGGACGCGGCGATGGAGATCAAGACCCTGATCAGCAACAGCTCCGGCCAAGTGGAGCGCGGAGTGGAGCTGGTTGGCAAGGCCGGCGAGGCGCTGCAAAGCATCGTGTCGCAGGTCAGCCATATCTCCGGACTGGTGTCCGGAATCGCCGAAAGCGCCGCCGAGCAGTCGACCGGTCTGGCCGAGATCAACACCGGCGTCACCCAGCTGGACAAGGTCACCCAGCAGAACGCGGCCATGGTGGAGGAAGCCACCGCTGCGGGCCAGATGCTGAAGGAGGACGCCACCAAGCTCACCGGTCTGGTCGCCCACTTCAAGATCCCAGGCACCCGTGCCGCTGCCCCGGCGCAAGCCGCCGCCGCCCCGGCACCGAGCGCGCATGGACCCAGCAGCTGGGACATCGAGGTCAAGCCGCAGCCGGCTGCGATGGCAGAGGGCAACGCCGCCAAGGACCTGTGGCAGGACTTCTGATCCTTGCGCCAAGCAAAACGAGAAAACGCCCGGGCATTTCCCCGGGCGTTTCCGGTTTCCTTTGGGCCAGGCGTCGGCCCAAGGAGGCCTGTGCGGCATTCCATTCAAAATGCGGCAAAAACCTCCCGGAAACCGGCACCAAAACTCCGGCAGGGCCCTGCAGGGTAGGGGTTTGTTAGAGACTGCCTCCTACAACAGGTCGGCAATAGAACCGCAATGAAGGCTCTGCAAGTATGTCCCGAATACCCGCTTTTCTCTACCGTCTGCCCGTCCGTATCTATTCCCTGGCGCTGCTCGCGCTTGGATTGACCGCCGTGCTCACCTTCGTGATGCTGAATCAGGCTGTGAACAACGCCTATGAGATGCGCTACAAGGAGCTGCACAATGTCACCGACGCGGCGGTCAGTCTGCTGCGAGACCTGGATGAAGGGACCAGGACCGGACGGTTCACTCCGGAACAAGCCCTCGACATCGGACGCGAGCGGCTGACCGCGCTGCGCTTTGGCGAGTCCGGTTATGTGTTTGTTTTCGATCACGACCTGGTGGTTCAGGCGCACCCGACGGTGCCCGATTGGGTTGGCACCAACCAGGGCGCCTATGAGGATGTGACAGGCATCAAGGTGTTCCAGGAGCTGGAGAAGATCGCCGCCTCTCAAGGGGCGGGGGAACTGACCTATTACTTCAAAAAGCCGGGCTCCGACGTGATTGAAGCCAAGATCGGTTATGTTCAGGCGTTCGAGCCGTTCGGCTGGATTGTTGGCACCGGTGCCTATGTTTCCGATATCGAAGCGGATGTGGCTGCGATGCGCAACAAGTCGCTGGCGGTTCTGGGCGGCGGCCTGCTGCTGCTGGCAGCGGCGGCCTTCTTTATCACCCGCAGCGTGACCGCCCCGCTGAACAGTCTGAAGAACCGGATGACCGCACTGGCGGAAGGCGACACCGAAAGCGGAATCCCGTCATCCGGCGCGCGCAGCGAACTGGGCGAGATTGCCCGGGCGGTGGATGTGTTCCGCCAGGCGCTGATCCGGCAGCAGGACATGGAGCAGGAGCAGCAGCAGCTCGACGCCACCCGCAGCGGCGTGGTGGAAGCGCTCAGCAGCAAGCTGTCGGACCTGTCGCACGGCGATCTGACCGCACAGATCACCGAAAGTTTCCCGGCTGAATACGAGCAGCTCCGGCAGGATTTCAACAGCACCGCCCAAACCCTCAGCCAGACCGTGGAGCAGGTGATTGCCGCGGCTGACAGCATCCGCAGCGGCGCGGGTGAGATCAGCCAGGCATCGGATGACCTGTCCCACCGCACCGAAAGCCAGGCCGCGACGCTGGAACAGACTGCGGCAGCCCTGGATGAGCTGACCGCTTCGGTGAAATCCGCCGCCGAAGGCGCCCGCAGCGTCGAGGCAACGATGGAGGACGCCAAGCGCGAAGCCGAAACCAGCGGTGAAGTGGTGCAAAGCGCGGTCTCCGCGATGACCGAGATCGAGCAATCCTCCAACCAGATTTCCCAGATTATCGGCGTGATCGACGACATCGCCTTCCAAACCAACCTGCTGGCGCTGAATGCCGGGGTCGAGGCGGCAAGGGCCGGTGAAGCGGGCCGTGGTTTCGCGGTCGTTGCGTCCGAAGTGCGGGCGCTGGCGCAGCGCTCCTCTGATGCCGCGATGGAGATCAAGACCCTGATCAGCAGCAGCTCCGGCCAGGTGGAGCGCGGCGTGGAACTGGTGGGCAAGGCAGGCGAGGCGTTGCAAAGCATCGTGTCGCAGGTCAACCACATCTCCGAACTGGTGTCCGGTATTGCCGAAGGGGCCGCCGAACAGTCGACCGGCCTTGCGGAGATCAACACCGGCGTCACCCAGCTGGACAAGGTGACCCAGCAGAACGCGGCGATGGTGGAAGAATCCACAGCGGCCGGCCAGCTGCTGAAGGAGGATGCCACCAGGCTGACCGGGCTGGTTGCCCACTTCAAGATCCCCGGCACCCGCGCGGCCGCCCCGGCCAGGACGGTACCGGCGCAGGCCGCCGCAGCGCCGGCGCCGACCGCGCACGGCCCCGGCAGCTGGGACATGGAGGCCACGCCGCAGCCCGCCGCAATGGCTGAAGGCAACGCCGCCAGGGATCTTTGGCAGGACTTCTGAGCCTCAGCGCCTGCGGAACAAAAAAACGCCCGGGGGAAGCCCCGGGCGTTTTTCGTTTGTATTGGTGCGGACGGATCAGCCGATGATCGCGTTCAGCGTCTCCGAGGGGCGCATCACCTTGGCTTTCAGATCAACGCTCGGGTTGTAATAGCCGCCGATGTCGGCTGCGCCGCCCTGTGCGGCCGCCAGTTCGCTGATGATCTGCTCTTCCTTGGCGCCGAGGGCCTCTGCGATGGGGGCGAAATGCGCCGCTAGTTCCGCGTCCTCGGTTTGCGCTGCCAGCGCCTCGGCCCAGTAGCGGGCAAACCAGTAGTGGCTGTCGCGGTTGTCCGGCTCACCCACTTTGCGCGAGGGCGAGCGGTTGTTGTCGAGGATGCCCTGGGTGGCGTCCTCAGCCGCGGCGCCCAGCACGCCGGCCTTCTTGTTGCCCTTGCTGTCGGCTAGGAAGTTCAGCGATTCCCCCAGCGCGCAGAATTCACCCATTGAATCCCAGCGCAGGTGGTTTTCCTCGACCAGCTGCTGCACGTGTTTCGGGGCAGAGCCGCCGGCGCCGGTCTCAAACAGGCCGCCGCCGTTCATCAGCTTGACGATCGACAGCATCTTGGCCGAGGTGCCCAGCTCCAGGATCGGGAACAGGTCGGTCAGGTAGTCGCGCAGCACGTTGCCGGTGATGGCAATGCTGTCCTCGCCCTTGGTGATGGTTTCCAGCGACTGGCGAGTGGCTTCGCGCGGCGCCAGGATCTGGAACTTGTCCGCAACGCCTGCGGCTTCCAGCGCGGGCTTCACGTATTTGATCAGCTCGGCGTCATGGGCGCGGTTTTCGTCCAGCCAGAAGATCGCCTCGGAGCCGGTCAGACGCTGACGGTCCAGTGCCAGCTGGATCCAGTTCTCGATCGGTGCCTTCCTGACGGTGCAGGAGCGCCAGATGTCGCCCGCTTCCACCTCATGCTCATGCAGCGTATCGCCATTGGCCAGAACCACCCGGATGGTGCCGTCCGCGGGCGCCTCGAAGGTGGTGGGGTGGGAGCCGTATTCCTCAGCCTTCTGCGCCATCAGGCCGACGTTGGCGACGGCACCGGCGGTGGCCGGGTTCAGCGCGCCGTTTTCCTTGAAGAACTTGATGCTCTCGTCATAGACCGGCGCATAGCAGTTGTCGGGGATCACGCAGTTGGTGTCGCCCTTGTTGCCGTTCTCATCCCAGCCCTTGCCGCCGGCCCGGATCACCGCGGGCATCGAGGCGTCGATGATCACGTCGGAGGGGACGTGCAGGTTGGTGATGCCCTTGTCGCTGTCGACCATGTACATGGAGGGGCGCTCGGCGCGCACCGCGTCGATGGCGGCCATGATTTCCGGGTTGTCCTTGACCCGGTTCAGCAGGTCGCCGAGGCCGGAGTTCGGATTGACGCCCAGGGCCTCCAGCTGCGGGCCGAACTGATCGAACACCGGCGCCAGCCAGGCCTTGACCGCATGGCCGAAAATGATCGGATCGGAGACCTTCATCATCGTGGCCTTGAGGTGCAGCGAGAACATGGTGCCGTCTGCCTTGGTGTCCTCAATGGCGTCCTTCAGGAACGCCGACAGCGCCTTGGCGGACATGAAGGTGGCGTCGGCCACGGTGCCTTCTGCCAGCGGCCAGCTGTCCTTGAGCACGGTGACGGCGCCGTCCTTGCCAACGAACTCGATCTTCGCGTCACCCGCCTGCGCGGCGGTGATGGTCGCGGATTTCTCGTTTGCATAGAAGTCGTTGCCCGGCATCGACGAGACTTTGGTCTTGCTGTCCGCCGACCAGGACCCCATCGAATGCGGGTTCTTCTGGGCAAAGTTCTTGACTGCCTTGGCAGCGCGGCGGTCGGAGTTGCCTTCGCGCAGAACCGGGTTCACCGCCGACCCCTTGATGGCGTCATAGCGGGCGCGGACGGCTTTCTCTTCGTCGGTCTTCGGCTCTTCCGGGTAGTTCGGAATGTCAAAGCCCTGGCCCTGCAGCTCAGTGACGGCGGCCACCAGCTGCGGCACCGAAGCGGAGATGTTGGGCAGCTTGATGACATTTGCGTCCGGGGTCTTCACCAGCTCGCCCAGCTCTGCCAGGTCATCGCTCTGGCGCTGCTCTGCGGTCAGGTTTTCCGGGAAGGCGGCGAGGATGCGGCCAGCCAGCGAAATGTCCTTGGTGCCGACAGAGACACCGGCGGCGGCGGCGAACTTGCGGATGATCGGCAGGAAAGATGCCGAGGCCAGTTCGGGCGCTTCGTCTACAATGGTATACAATATGTCCGGGGTTTGATTTTCTGCCATGTTCCACAACCTTTCAGCGATCTCGGAGGCTTTTGTGACGGCAGCGCGGACGGGCCGCGCCGGTGAGGGTATTCCGGTGCTGCCGGAGCGGGGCCCGGGAAACCGGGCCGGAACCTGCTTTGGCAGCTATAGATACGGCCCTCATGTAGAACACCATTGCTGCGGGTGCAATGGTTTGGCGCATTTCCCTCCCCGCGCGGATTGCCGCGGCAGAAGGGAGGGGCGCTGCCCCGCAGGTTCGAAGGAAGAGGGGCGCTGCCCCTTTTGGGCCCTTGGCCCAATTCACCCCGGAGTATTTCGGGAAAGATGAAAGGGCAGGGGTTATTCGCGCAGCTCGTCCGGGGCGACGCCCCAGAGTTTTTTCTTGGGGGCCCAGCCGCTGTAGCCGCCGGCCGAGATCTCGCACCAGCTGGTTTCGCATTCGCCAAGGCGGGCGACCACGCCCAGCTCGAAGGCGGCAGTGACCGGCGCGCGGGTGTCGGGGCGGGAATGCACGGTCAGCATGTCTTCTTCGACCAGCACCGTGCGCACGCCCGACAGAAGCGCGTAATGCACCCAGCCGCCGGCCCCTTCGCGGTCCTGCACCCGGCGCCAGTGGCCGTACTCAGCTGTGATTTCCAGCGGCATGCCGCGGCGCTTGAACACCCAGTCGATCTTGTGGCTGAGCGAGGGGCCGCGGCGCACATTGCCTTTGGCAGCCTTCATCGAGACATAGCGGGGCAGGGGGAGGTTGGTGACAGGCCCGCGGGATTCGGCCGCGCAGACTGCGCCCGTCAGGGCCAAGGCTGCCGCCGCTGCCGCCAGATGGCGGATTGCCATTGCCGCTTGTCTCACTGCCTGCTCGCCTCTTCTTGCCCAGCCGGGTTGTGCCCAGCCTCTTGCTCCGGTGTTCTGCCCGTTTCGGTCTGACCCGCCGCGCCGCTAAATTTCCGGTTGCGGGCCGGGGAATGCGGTTGGGTTCTTGTGCCTCTTCGCATCCTGCGCCACGATGCCATGGAGGCGTGCGGAATGAAAAGCCCAAGGGAGAGCACAAGTGCCAAGAGACCGATTGAGTGTTGTCGTTACGCGACGGTTGCCGGAACCTGTGGAGACCCGGCTGAGCGAGCTGTTTGATGTGCGCCTGCGCGAGGATGACACGCCGATGACCCGGACCGAGCTGGCCGCGGCGCTGAAGGACGCTGATGTGCTGGTGCCGACCGTCACCGACAATATTGATGCAGGGCTGCTGGGGCAGGCGGGCGACCGGCTGAAGCTGATTGCCAACTACGGTGCCGGCGTCGACCATATTGATGTGGCCACCGCCCGCCAGCGCGGCATTCTGGTGTCCAACACGCCTGGCGTGCTGACCGACGATACCGCCGACATGGCGATGGCGCTGATCATGGCAGTGGTGCGGCGGATGCCCGAAGGCCTGGCGGTGATGCAGAAGGGCGACTGGCAGGGCTGGGCGCCGACCGCTTTCTTAGGCGGCCGCATTGCCGGGCGCCGCCTGGGCATCCTTGGCATGGGCCGGATCGGCCAGGCGGTTGCCAAGCGTGCCGCCGCTTTTGGCATGCAGATCCATTACCACAACCGCCGCCGCCTGCGCCCGGAGGTCGAAGAGAAGCTGGAGGCCACCTATTGGGAGAGCCTCGACCAGATGGTGGCGCGGATGGACGTGCTCTCGGTCAATTGCCCGTCTACGCCCTCCACCTTCCACCTGATGAACGCCCGCCGCTTGAAGCTGATGAAACCCTCGGCGGTGATCGTGAACACCTCGCGCGGCGAGGTGATCGACGAAATGGCGCTGACCCGGATGCTGCGCGCGGGTGAAATCGCGGGCGCGGGTCTCGACGTCTATGAGCATGGCACCGACATCAACCCGCGCCTGCGGGAGCTGCCGAATGTGGTGCTGCTGCCGCATATGGGGTCGGCCACCCTCGAAGGCCGGATCGAGATGGGCGAGAAAGTGCTGTTGAATATCAAGACTTTCGAGGACGGCCACCGCCCGCCGGATCAGGTGGTGCCGTCTATGCTGTAAGCGCACCGGAATGTGGCTGGCATTTAAGGGAGGACTTTCATGAAGTATCTGATTCTGGCCGCTGCCGCGCTTGCCGCGGGCTCCGCCGCCGCGCAGGAAGCCGCGGATGCTGTCGCGCCCGAAGGCGCGACCGCCGGCACGTTTGAGGCGATCTCCTCCGAAGTGGCCGCTGCACTGGAGGCCAAGGCCGCAGGCGAGCCGGTGGAGGCGGAAAACTGGATGGTTGCCGCCGCCAACCCGCATGCAGTGGAGGCCGGCGCCGGCGTCCTGCGCGCAGGCGGCACCGCGGCGGATGCGATGGTGGCGGTGCAGACAGTGCTGGGGCTGGTGGAGCCGCAATCCTCGGGCCTCGGCGGCGGCGCGTTTCTGGTCTGGTACGATGCTGCCACCGGCGAGGTGACGACGCTGGACGGGCGCGAGACTGCACCGCTCGCCGCTATGCCGACGCTGTTCCAGGATGAGAACGGCGAGCCGTTGCAGTTCTTTGACGCAGTGGTCGGCGGTCTTTCTGTCGGCACCCCGGGCACGCCGGCGCTGCTGGAGGCGGCGCACCGCCGCTGGGGGCAGGCCAACTGGCCGTCGCTGTTTGAACCCGCGATCCGGCTGGCGGAGGAGGGCTTTGCTGTCTCGCCGCGGCTGGCCGGGCTGGTGGCAACCGATGCAGAGCGGCTGGCACGGTCCCAGGCCACGGCTGCCTATTTCCTGCCGCAGGGCGAGCCAATCCAGGAAGGGGTCGTGCTGCTGAACACGGACTATGCCGAAACCCTGCGGGCATTGGCTCAGGACGGCGCGGGGGCGTTTTACTCCGGGCCGATCGCGGCAAAAATCGTGCACGCCGTCACCGCTGCCGAGGGCAACCCGGGTGTGCTTTCGGGCACGGACCTTGCGCTCTATCAGGTAAAGGAACGCCCGGCGGTCTGTGTCGCTTACCGCGATTTCGAGGCTTGCGGCATGGGGCCGCCGTCTTCCGGCGCGCTCACCGTGGGCCAGATCCTGGGGATGCTGAACTCCTATGACCTGGCTGAATTGGGGGCGGACAGCGCCGAAGCCTGGCGGCTGATCGGCGATGCCTCGCGCCTCGCCTTTGCCGACCGCAGCCGCTACATGGCGGACAGCGACTATGTGCCGGTGCCCACCCACGGGCTGGTGGCGGCGGATTACCTGGCCAGCCGCGCGGAGCTCTTGCAGGGCGATGACGCGCTGCCCGAGGTGGCGCCGGGCTCGCCCGAGTTCGACCATGCGCTGCTGGCGGACGACGAGTCGATCGAGCTGCCCTCGACCTCGCATATCTCGATCGTGGACCAGTACGGCAACGTGCTGTCGATGACCACGACGATCGAAAACGCCTTCGGCTCGCGGCTGATGGCGGGCGGCTTCCT